>JANPDQ010000060.1:0-21450 GCA_031431575.1 Polaromonas sp. | reverse complement strand
TCGCTGATGCTGACTTTGGAAGCGCTGTTTACCGCTTTGTTGGCATGGCGTTTGTACGGCGAAACCATGGACAAACGGGTGGGCTTGGCAATGCTCTTTTTGCTGGCGGGCGGCATAACACTGGTGCTGGAGCAAGGCCTTGCCGGCGATACCCATCTGGCGGGGCTGCTGGCCGTTTTGGTAGCGACTGCCGCTTGGGGCATCGACAACACGCTGTCCAGAGGCGTTTCTGAGCGCGACCCCGGCCAGGTCGTGCTGGCAAAAGCCACTATCGGCGCGGCCGCCACGATCAGCCTGGCGCTGGTGTTTGGCGAGCCCTTGCCAGCCATCCCTGCCGCCGCAGCCTTGCTGGCCATTGGAGCCACCGGCTACGGGCTTAGCCTGCGTTTGTATTTGCTCGCGCAGCGCGCCTTTGGTGCTGGGCGAACCGGTTCGGTATTTGCTTTTGCGCCGTTCATCGGCGCAATTGCGGCGTTTGCTTTTGGCAGCCGTTCAGGCGGCTGGATGTTGATCGTGGGCGGCATGCTGATGCTGGTCGGGATTGTCTTGCACCTGTTTGAATCGCACCGGCATGCGCACATGCATGAGGCGCTGGAGCATGAGCATGCCCATGTGCATGACGATGGACACCACCAGCACACGCATGAGGGCAGCGTTTCCGGCCAACACAGCCACTGGCATCAACACGAGCCAGTGCGCCATGCGCACCCGCATGTGCCCGACGCACACCACCTGCATTCGCATTGAAACTGCTATTCGGTTAAGAGCAGGAATTTGGCAGTGCAAACGATAAATACATTAAATTTTTCAACTATTTGCGGCTCTAGCCCAATCGATATGGGCGCTGACAGCTCCGTAATTCATAGCGCTTGAGGGTGCGCATCATGTTGACTACGCCCTTAACCGCTTCAGTGACAAGCGACAAGCAGGCCCCTTTTGTGCAGCTGCAAATGCGCGCCGCGAAGTCCTTGTCAATAATGGTCATGATAAAGAGGGTACAGCTCCGACTCTTCTCTGCTGATACGGTCACCCAGCAACAAACCAATTTCTCGTAACTGTATTGCGAGTTGGTTGAAATCAATTTGATGAATGGGTTTTGCGGTGTATTCGTCAACAAACGCCATGGCAACTCGACTGATGCCATCCATCTCGCTTTTATAGCTGGTCACCAGCGAGTACGCGCTATCGTCGCCTTTGAGTTTTTGCCTCAAGTAGATGTAAAGCTTGACAGCTTCTTTGAGCAAATGCGCTACCAGCAGTGACTTGAACTTTAGCAATAAAAACTTGAAGCCTGAAGCATCTTTGGCAGCAACCGCCTTTACCAAGTCACCATAGGCAGCTAGCAAAGCGCGATGGTCGTCGACCATTTCATCTACCAGATCAGAATAATATTTAATACCGCTTGACATGTGAATATTCCTAAAAAACGCAGGAGCGAGCAGCAACAAGGTCGCTGTTGGCAAGTAAGTGATGGAGCTCTGAAGAGCTGATTTTGGTAACTGGCTTGGGCCAAGCTGTTTGCAGCGACCCAGCACAAGACGCACGCACACTGGCGGGCAATAGCGGTATGACTAGATAGCGAGTCCTTCCCGCGCTGCACTCCCGTTTTCTGCGGATGGTACTGGGGCAGCAGTCACCGCGTCACGACGCGCGCTAGAGGCTTTCGCGCAAGGACAAAACTGCACGTACTGGCCGAAGTGTTCTTTAATTTCCATGCAGGCCCAGTATCTGACCCAATGCCCAATCACTGTGCGCACATTGCCCAGCCGCAGGCTTTGTCTGAACCTGCTTGTTTGCAGCGCTGTACAGAGTCTTTCCTCAATCTTGATGGTCAACGAATCCGCAACCCAGTCGTGAAAATTCGCAGAAATGAAAAGACTTCCTGCGCAAAATAGCTCACTGATGAACGCGTCCAGTTCTTCAATCGCAAACAGCAAAATCGTGTGCGCGTCCAACGGCAAAGGCTCTAGCGTTGAGGGTGGCGATACGGCTATGCCAGGCACGGCTCGCTCGATGACGGGCAGTAGCGGCATTGCGCCAACAAGCGGGCCTGATGCATCGGCAAAATACAAGTTGGGAAAACACATTTGTGCAGCTTCACGGCTGAACCTTTTTAAAAAACCCGAAGAAGCGCGATTGGACAACGGGCGGTGCGATGCGTCTACTGCCAGATCTGACAGGTTGGCCTTGTCGAATGCGCCAGGCTAAAAAGGCTTGGGCTGTATGAGTCCCTGAAGCGTGGCTTTGGCCACCGCTTGCTGGCGATTGACGACGTCTAGCTTGCGCATGGCATTGTTCAAGTGAAAGTTGGCAGTGCTTTCAGACAGCCCCAGCAACTGCGCGATTTCAGCCGACGTTTTACCGTCAGCCGCCCATCTCAGGCATTCGATTTCGCGCGCTGTCAGGCCAAGCCCCTCGCCGTTGACCAAACCGCTGACACGGCGCACCGCCTCATGCAGATACCCGACCACCATCTGTATTTGTACCAGTGCGTTTTGGCAGGTGACGCGCGCTTCTTCGGGAGGCGCATCTACTGCGAAGCTGAGAATACCCAGCTCACCTTGTGGACTGTGCAGCGGCATGGTCACGCCGTCACGCAGGCCGAACTCTGCCGCCTCATGCATCATGCGCTCGGCCTGGCTGCCGGGCTCTAGCTTGAGGTCGCTCCAGCACATTGGCACCACATGTTGCGCGCAATACGCCATCACCGGGTCGGCGTCAAAATGATGCTGCTCAAAGTAGTGCTTTACCCAGCCCGGCGGGTACCCGTCGACCATGATGAGACGCGCATCGGCAAAGTGGGTCGGCACGCGCAGCGCATACACAAAATGCTGAAAACCCAGTGCTTCGCTGTACTCCCGGCACAGCGCATGAAGTTCATCCATGGTGGTGGCGCTGGTCAAACGCTGCCTGAGTGCAGCCATGTTTTGCACATCGATCGTGCGCAACCTCACAGCGTAAAAATCTTCCCCGGATTCATGATGTTTTGCGGGTCGAGTGCGCGCTTGATGGTGCGCATCATGTTGACTGCGCCGTCACCGGCCTCGGTCACCAAAAAGTCCATTTTGTGCAGGCCCACACCGTGCTCACCTGTGCAGGTGCCTTCAAGGGCAAGCGCACGCGTAACCAGCTTGTGGTTCAGCTCTTCTGCCACGCGCCGCTCTTCGGGGATGTTCGGGTCAATCAGGTAGCCAAAATGGAAGTTGCCGTCGCCCACATGGCCGACCAGAAAGTACGGAATATCGGTCGCGTCAACTTCGGCAATGGAGTCCAGCAGACAGTCGGCCAGGCGAGAAATCGGCACGCAGGTGTCCGTTGAAATCGCGCGGCAACCCGGCCGCGACTGGATCGCTGCAAAGTACGCGTTGTGCCGCGCGGCCCACAAGCGCGTGCGCTCCTCGGGCGTGCTAGCCCATTCAAAAGCATCGCTGCCATGGTTGCTGGCAATTTCCTGCACCAACTCGGCTTGCTCTTTCACGCTGTTCGGTGAGCCATGAAACTCCATCAACAGCATCGGGGTTTCAGCCAATCTGGTTTTTGAATGCGCGTTGACCATGCGAATCGTGCCGCCGTCGATCAGCTCGACCCGCGCAATCGGTATGCCCATTTGAATCACTTCAATCGTGGTGCGCACCGCCGCTTCAATGCTCGGGAACGAACACACCGCCGCGCTGATGGCTTCAGGCAGCGGGTAAAGCTTGACGGTGACTTCGGTGATCACGCCCAGCGTGCCTTCACTGCCCACCATCAGGCGCGTCAGGTCGTAACCAGCGGACGACTTCTTGGCCCGCGTGCCGGTTCGAATCATTTCGCCGCTGGCCGTGACCACTTCTAACGCCAGCACGTTTTCACGCATGGTGCCGTAACGCACGGCGTTGGTGCCGCTGGCGCGGGTAGCGCTCATGCCGCCCAGTGTGGCGTCAGCGCCGGGGTCGATCGGGAAGAACAGCCCGGTGCTTTTGACTGCTTCATTGAGCTGCTTGCGCGTCACGCCGGCCTGCACGGTCACGGTCAAATCTTCAGCGTTGATCTGCAGCACGTTGTTCATGCGGCTCACGTCAATGCTGATGCCGCCTTGCACCGCAAGCAAGTGCCCTTCAAGCGACGTGCCCACGCCAAAAGGAATCACCGGCACGTTGTGCTGCGCCGCCAGTTTGACGGCATCCGCTACATCCTGCGTGCTTTCAGCAAACACCACCGCACTAGGCGGCGGCGCGGCAAACGACGACTCATCGCGGCCGTGCTGCTCACGCACCACCAGCGCAGTAGAGCAGCGCTCGGAAAAACGACTTTTAAGCGCATCAATCAGCGCAGCAGGCGTTTCGCGCTGGGCAATTTCGGGGAGCAAATGACTTGGCAAGGGTGCGTTCATGGCGGGTCTCCAAAAAGTGCGCACCAGACACCGGCGCGCCGCACATAGTTTACGACTTGCGCACCCGCTTGCCCCCATTTAACCAGGCAATGCTTGCCATAGCTGGGCGCCGCCCATCCATCAGGCAAGACCCTTGCAACCACGCGCCAGCGCGCGCCCTGTGGCAACAAGGCTGCGGCTTAACCTTCGGCCAGGTGCGGCGCGCAAGGCATTTTGCGACTTGACGCTGCCAAACATCAGCCGCGCGATTTCCAGGGTACGGCACATCAGGCTGGCAAGCATTTCACCCGTGGGCAGCTTGGGCTCCGGCACACGGCGGCAAAACGGCGACCAAAAGCACGGGCCTCGTCGCAGCCTCTGGCGTTGCGCAGGCGCTGGTTGCCGCAGTCTTCGTAGCCCACCCGCACAAACCAATGGCCTGCCACTTGCTGAAAGCGACAGGCCATTTTTACCGGCAGCGGGGGTTTAAGAGCCAGCCGCCTTGCTGAATTCACTGCGCGAAATTGCGCCGTCAGAATCAGCGTCCAGCTGGCCAAAACGCTCAGCGATTGCTGGCATCACTTCAGCTTCTTTTTTATCCAGCTTGCCGTCCTTGTTGACGTCAGCACGCGCGAAAGCAGCATCCAGATCCTTGGCAGACGTTTTAGCCGCGCCACCCGCAGCCGCTGGTGCAGGTGACGCCGCTGGGGGCGACGTTTGTGCATGCGATGCGGTGACGGCGCCCAACGCGCCTAGCGCCAATGCAGCAACCAGCACCACACTGCTGGCTTCGAAGTTAGGAATAAAATGCTTTTTGCGTTTGATGATGGTTGTCATGCCTAGGGTCTTTCAAAGTTAAGGAGCAACCATTGCACCGCACAAAAGCGCGGGCGACCAGCCATTTTGCAATGCGTTGCCTCAGCTACATCATCTGCAGGTGCGTCACATTTTTTAGCGCCCCGTAACGGCATTGGCCTACAGGTGCCGCTTTCTCCCAACTTATACCCACTATGGCCAACCGACTCACACAAATCACCACCCGCACTGGCGACAACGGCACCACTGGCCTGGGGGACAACTCGCGGGTCAGCAAAACCAGCTTGCGCGTGCACGCCATGGGCGATGTGGATGAGCTGAACTCCTGCATTGGGGTGCTGCTGTGTGAAGACATGCCCGAGGGGGTGCGCGACTTGCTGGTGGAAGTGCAGCACCAGCTGTTTAACCTTGGCGGCGAGCTGAGCATTCCGGGCTACGAGCTGCTCAAGCCCGACGCGCTGCTGGCGCTTGATGAGGCATTGGCCACCCACAACGCCGCGCTACCGCGCCTGGCCGAGTTTATTTTGCCAGCGGGCTCGCGCGCCGCATCGCTCGCGCATGTGTGCCGCACCGTGGCCCGCCGCGCAGAGCGCGCAGTGGTTGCGCTTGGCGAGGCAGAAGCGCTCAAAGACGCGCCGCGCCAGTACCTGAACCGGTTGAGCGACTTGCTGTTTGTGCTGGCCCGCGTGCTCAACCGCAACCGACCCGATGGAAAGGGCGGTGACGACGTTTACTGGAAGAGTGAGCGCATGGCGCGCGCGTCCAACACCGACGAATAGACAAACCAAACAGCGCCTGGTTGCTATTAATAAAGAAGCTGTTTGCGCCCATATCTGTTGGGCTACAGTACTAAAACGTTCAAATTAGCGCGGTGCAAGCACGGCCATGGTGATGCGCGACACGCATGTCAACTCGCCTTGCTCGTTCTTCAATTCAATCGCCCACACCTGTGTGGTGCGGCCAATATGCACCGGCCGCGCAGTGCCTGTTACCCAGCCACTGGTGACGCCTTTAAGGTGGTTGGCATTGATGTCCAGCCCCACCACGCGGTGCCCGCTGGGTGCTGCGTACGCCGCGCAGCACGAGCCCAGCGTTTCGGCCAGCACCACCGACACCCCGCCATGCAGCAGGCCGTAAGGCTGGACGGTGCGGTGGTCTACCGGCACGCGCGCCGTGATGAAGTCATCGCCGACTTCCAAAAACTCTATTCCCAGATGCGCGACGGCGGTATTGTGGCTGGTTGACGTCAGCTGCTCAACACAAACAGGTTGCTTCCAGATACACATCGCCAGGCTCCCAAAGGTAACGCTCCACTATATCGGTTGGCCAGATTCCGGTATCCTTATACCTAATTGAAAGCACTCCAAATGACCGTTTCCCATCACCCCCAGACGCAGGCCGCGGGGCTCGCCACCGCGCAGGCACCAACGCAACCAACTGCCGAAACCGCCTTGGCACGCGCACTCGAGCAAAGCGAAGCCGCCACTGACGCCGTGCAACAGTCGGCCGACGAGTTGCTGGTGATCAATGCGGTGCTCAAGCAAGAGATCCCCGACGACGCTCAAATTGGCGAGCTTGCCCATGCTCTTGAGAAAACCGACGCCCTTGAAGTCAGGATTCAGGAGGCAGCGCAAGAACTGACGCAGGTCAATGAAGTGCTGGCACAAGAAATTGACCACCGCGTAGAGCTGGAGCAGGAACTGGCGGATACCAAAGCGGCTTTGGTTGAGGCCAGAGACCAAATCGCTTGAAATCGGGCGGTGTCCTGAATCACAACGCGAGTTTGTTACCTTGGCAAATGGGCTAGTTTCAGTACACTAATATCGCAGTGCTGTTAACTGGCACTGCTTTTACCAACAAGTTCTGTCATGACAAAAACTAAATCACCCACCAAAGACTCACCAAAGCCATTGGTCAAGGCGCTGCACCAAAACGACTCGGTCAAAGAAACTGTCAAACAGTCTGCAGACGAATTGCTGGTGATCAATGCTGTGCTCAAGCACGGCATTCCGGACCATGCCCAGACTGGCGACGTGGCCCAGGCGCTTGAAAAAACCGAGGCCATCGAAGACAAAATTCAGACGTCGGCAGAAGAACTGGCGTCTGTCAACAAGCTGTTGGAAAGCGAAATAGACGAACGCATTGACCTGGAGCGCGAGCTGCTGGCAACCAAGGCCGCGCTGGAACGTGAAAAAGCCAAACCCTGACGGCATAGCTTTAACAACGCACCCTGAAGCCCCTGGGCACAAACCGCTGCTGTAGCGGAAAAATATCTACCGCATCAGGTTAAGCTGATGCCATGACCGCCTCCCCCATCGCCTACATTCCCCAGATTCGCCTGTACCAGCAATGGCTGCAGTCCCAGCGCGGCTTGCAATTTGACAGCTACGCCGCGCTGCACCACTGGTCAGTAACGGACTTGACTGCCTTCTGGCAAAGCATTTGGGACTACTTTGGCGTGCAGTCCCCCACGCCGCACACCAGCGTGCTGGGCAGCCACCACATGCCCGGCGCGCATTGGTTTACCGGCGCTCAGGTCAACTACGCGGCGCAGGTTTTTCGCCACGCCGATGCCGCGCATGTGGCAGGCCTTGTAGCCATCGTCAGCCACAACGAAGCCAGCCTGGCCAGCGGCGCACCGGCATTTGAGCTGAGCTGGCCCGAGTTAAAGCGCCGCGTTGCGTCGCTTGCGCTGCACTTGCAAGCCCAGGGGGTTCAACCGGGCGATCGTGTCGCAGCTTACTTGCCCAACACGCCTGAAGCAGCGATTGCCTTTTTGGCCGTCGCCAGCATCGGCGCCATCTGGAGCATCTGCGCGCCCGACATGGGCACCGCAGCCGTGCTGGACCGCTTCAAACAGATCGAGCCCAAAGCGCTCATTGCCTGCGCCAGCGTGACGTACAGCGGGCGCGCTCACGAGCGCGTCAACGTGGTGTGTGAGTTGCTCAATAGCTTGCCAACCGTTCGCCATGTCGTTATGCACGGGGCAACTGATGCTGAAGTTGATACTATTAATTTAATAGCTGCTTGCGCCCGTTTTAGTTGGGCTACAAGCCAAAATGATGAGAAAACTACGGGATTTCAGCCGCTTTGGGTTCCGTTTGACCACCCACTGTGGATTGTGTATTCCAGTGGCACCACCGGATTGCCCAAGCCAATTGTGCATGGCCATGGCGGGATCATCGTGGTGGCGCTGGCCAACAAGGTATTGCACAACGACGTTGGCTGCAGCTACGCCGCCAACTCGTTTGGTGAGCGCTACCACTGGTACAGCTCCACCGGCTGGGTGATGTGGAACGCGCAGGTCAGCGGCCTGCTGAACGGCACCACCTGCGTGATTTTTGACGGTAACCCCGGCGGCACAAAAGAAAAGCCCGACTGGACCACGCTGTGGCGCTTTGCAGCCCAAACGGGCGTGACTTTTTTCGGCGCAGGCGCGGCTTTTTTTGCCAACTGCATGAAGGCCGGAGTTGACTTGGACACCTGCGGCAACTTGTCGGCTGTGCGGGCGCTTGGCTCGACAGGTTCGCCGCTGTCAGTTGAAGCGCAGCAGTGGGGAACAAACCAGTTTGCTGCTGTCGGCACACCCGACATGTGGTTTTGCAACATCTCCGGCGGTACTGATTTTGCAGGCGCATTCATCGGCGGCAACCGCGAGCTGCCGCAGGTACCCGGAGAGATGCAATGCCGCCTGCTGGGCTGCGCGGTAGAAAGCTGGAACGAAGCCGGTGAGCCGGTGACTGGCGAAGTCGGTGAGCTGGTTTGCTCGCAGCCAATACCATCGATGCCTCTGTACTTTTGGGGTGACAAGAACAATGCCAGGTACGTCTCCAGCTACTTCGACATGTACCCCAATGTCTGGCGGCACGGCGACTGGCTGAAGATTACCGACACCGGCAGTTGCATCATCTACGGCCGCAGCGACGCAACGATTAACCGCCACGGTTTGCGTATGGGCACCAGCGAGCTGTACAGCGCCGTCGAGGCATTGCCCGAAGTGCTCGACTCGCTGGTGGTTGACCTCGAATACCTGGGCCGTGAAAGCTATATGCCGCTGTTTGTGAAGTTGCGCCAAGATGTCGTGCTGAGCGACGCGTTGAAGACCAAACTCAACAACGCCATCAAATCAGCGCTGTCACCGCGGTTCGTACCCAACGAGATCTTTGAAGTGCCTGACATTCCGCGCACGCTGTCAGGCAAAAAACAGGAGCTGCCCATCAAGAAACTGCTGCTCGGCCAGCCGCTTGAAAAAGTCGTCAACAAAGAGGCCATGGCCAACCCGGATTGTCTTGCGTGGTATGTAGATTTCGCGGCAGCGCGCACTTTGAAATCGGGCTAAGCCGCACGCCTTAGGTTCACCAGCACAATACCCACCGCCACGGTCGCAAGCGCTAACATCAGTCCTGGTGTCACCACTTCTTTCAGCCACAACGCGCCAAAAAGCAGTGCGAACACTGGCGTTAAAAATACAAACACGCTCATCTTGGTGGCTGGATAGCGCGTCAGCATCCACATCCACACCAGGTAGCTGGCAAACGCGCCCACCACGGTTTGCAAAAACAACGAGGTTGCTGCAAACGCGCTGAACTGCCACACCCACGCCTCACCCAGCGCCACAGACACTACTGGCAGCACCAACGCGCTGACGCCAAGCTGGTAGAACAGCAACTTCTCAGGTGCCACTTTGCCCAGGTTGGTAGAACGAATCACCACCGTCGTCAGCCCCCACAGCAAGCCCGCCAGCAAGCCGAACACATCGCCAAGCAGCGTTGACCCCACTGCCGCCGACCAGCCCTCGCGCAACGCGAAAGCCACACCCGCAAAAGCGCACAGCAGCCCGAGCCACTGCACCCCGCGCAGCTTTTCAGACTTGACCCACAGCGGCAACAACACCGCTACCCAAAACGGCGACGTGTACAAAAACACCGTGAGGCGCGACGAAGACGTATGCACCAACCCAAGGTAAATGCACGCAAACTCGCCCGCAAACAAAGCGCCCGCGAGCAGCCCCATGCCGAGAGATCCATCACGCCTGAACAGCGCAACACCGCGCACCGCACACCACAACCACAGCAGCGCGGTGGCACCTACCAGCCGCAGCGATGCCTGAAACATCGGCGGTATTTCAGTGATGGTGGCTTTGATCAGCACCTGCTGCAAACCCCACAGCGCGCAGCACGCCAGCAGCAGGCCAATGGCGAGCGCGTCGAGTTCAGTTTTGCGTGGGGTCATCATTCAGATAGTAGCGACGATTAACGGGGGGCACATGCAACTGGACTCTAACAAGCAGCGCGAAGCACTTGTCCGAGCACCGGGGTAAACGAGCATACGCGGACTCACTGAGCTCTGCAGAGCCTTGATTTGATTGGTGATACCGCAGCGGAATCACGCGCTTGAACTTTATTCATTGGCTTGTACTAGCGCGTTTGCCTACAGTCCGTTGCATCGCGATTGTGCGATGACACCTTCTGGAGACAAACATGCAATTTATCCGTCGCAGCCTTCTTGTCGCTGCCCTCAGCACCCTCTGCGCAACCGCATTCGCCCAAACCAAAACCATCAAGCTGGGTCATCCGCAATCAGCCACTTCGGCCTTTCATGCGGGTGCAGAAGTGTTTGCACAAGAAGTTGACAAACTCAGCAAGGGCGCGATGAAAGTCCAGCTGTTCCCGGGCGGCATTCTGGGTGGCGAGCGTGAGATGGTGGAAGCGGTGCAGCTTGGCACACTTGAGGTGGTGGTCACATCGACCGGCCCCGTCGGCAACTTTGTACCTGAGACGCTGATCACCGACATTCCGTTTTTGTTTCGCGACTACGACCACGCCCGCAAAACGCTGGACGGCCCGATTGGTCAAGACATTTTGGCCAAGTTTCCATCCAAAGGCATTGTGGGCCTGGCTTGGGCTGAGAACGGATTTCGCCATGTGACCAACAGCAAAAAAGCCGTCAACACGCCTGAAGACCTCAAGGGCCTGAAGCTGCGCACGATGGAAAACCCGGTTCATATGCTGGCGTTTCGCACCATGGGTGCGCAGCCCACACCAATGGCATTTCCTGAAGTGTTTGGCGCGTTGCAGCAAGGCATTGTGGATGGCCAGGAAAATCCGATTCCCGTGATCGTGTCGTCCAAGTTTGGGCAGGTGCAAAAAAACCTCACGCTGACGGGGCATGTGTATTCGCCCGCGTTGTTCATCACGTCCACCGCCTTCTTTGGCTCACTGTCTGCCGAGCAGAAAAAAGTGATTCAGGACGCGGCCAAACTGGGTGCTATTGCCATGCGCAAAAAAGTCAATGAGATTGAAAACAAGGGCATTGACGATTTAAAAGCGCAAGGCGTGACGGTTGTCAGCACTGTTGACAAGGCCAAATTCCAGGCGGCACTCGCGCCTGCCTATGCCGACTACGCCAAGCGCTTTGGTGCAGAAGCTATCGACAAGATCAAAGCCGTCAAATAAGCAAACACCCTGGGCAAGAAGAACTGTGAAAACCTTTGAAACAGTCCTCCTGGCGGTGAACCGCTGGGTACTGATACTGCTGATGGGCGCGATGTCCATCATTGTGTTTACCAATGTCGGCAGTCGCTACATCACCGGGGACTCGATTCCCTGGGCTGAAGAAGTCGCCCGTCACATGATGATTTGGTTGACTTTTTTGGGTTGCGGGCTGGTGCTGCGCGCGGGTGGGCACATTGCCATTGACAACCTGCAAGACGCCGTGTCGCCCAAGGTCGGGCGCTGGATACGCGGTTTGATTGTGGGGCTCATCGCCGCGTTCTTTCTGGTGCTGATGTACGCCGGGTACTTTTACGTCCAGCGCACCATGTTTCAGTTAACCGCCGCCACACAAATACCCTTTGGCTACATCTACATGGCCATGCCCGTGGGTTGCGTTTTAACGCTGGTGCATTTGGCACTGGTGGCGCGCACTTATATTTTTGAACGTACCTTCATTGCCGATGAAGATTTTGACGCGAACGCGAGCGCTGCACTATGACCATGAGTTTGATACTGATCATTTCAGCCTGCGGCCTGATGGCATTGGGTGTACCCGTTGCGTTTTCGCTTGGCATGGCGGCGTTGCTGGCGATTGGCTCGCACGCAACCTATCCAACCCTTGTGCTGCTGAAAGAAACCTTCACTGGTATTGACAGCTTTCCATTGATGGCGGTGCCGTTTTTCATTCTCGCTGCTGAGTTGATGAGTGGTGGTTCACTGACTGCTGTACTGCTGCGCTTTGCAGGGCAGTTTGTGGGCCACAAACGCGGCGGCTTGGGTTATACCAATGTGGTGTCACTGACGTTCTTCTCGGGCATCTCAGGCTCTGCTTTGGCCGATGCTGCCGGACCAGGCTCGATGCTGATCAAGATGATGGACAAGGCGGGTTATGACCGGGCTTACTCCGGTGCGCTGACCGCATCGACCGCGATCGTAGGGCCCATTATTCCGCCATCCATCATCATGATTGTGTATGCGCTGCAAGATGACAACGTTTCAGCGGGCGCGCTGTTTGCCGCAGGTTTTGTACCGGGCATTTTGATTGCCGCAGCCATGTGCGTGGTCAACTGGCACATCTCGAAACAGCGCAATTACCGGGGCGAAGGTGCACTGCCGCCATTGGCCGAAATACTGCGTACCACCTGGAAGGCGCTGCCCGCCATCATGCTGCCCGTGTTGATTTTGGGGGGCATGCGCGCGGGTTGGTTCACGCCGACCGAGGCATCCGTCGTTGCGGTGTTTTACGCACTGCTGTGCGGCAAGTTTTTGTACCGGACGCTTGAATGGAAGGCTGTGCCGCATATTTTGATTCGCTCTGCGTTGCTCACCGCATCGGTGCTGATCATCATCGGCTTTTCAGCCGCGTTTGCCTGGGTACTGACAATTGAGCGCGTACCGCAAAGCATGGCTGAGGTGATCATTGCCTGGCAAATGTCGCCGTGGATGCTGTTGCTGGTCATCAACGTGCTGCTGCTTGTTTTCGGTATTTTTATCGAGCCGCTGCCGGGCGTGATGGTGCTCACGCCGATTCTTGCGCCAGTCGCTTTTGCCGCAGGCATTGACCCGGTTCACTTTGCCATCATCGTGATTTACAACCTCACGCTGGGGATGATCACGCCACCCGTTGGAGGGCTGCTGTTTGTCACATCTAACGTCGCCAAGATACCGATTCAAGCTTTAACGCGCGAGCTCAAGCCCTTTTTGTACGCACACGGCGTGGTACTGGCCATGCTGACATTCATCCCCATCTTGTCGACGGGATTGCCCAGACTGCTGGGGTTTAAGTGATGGATCAATCAGCCTCAGTGCGGGCCAGCTTGCTGGAGTTTTTCAACACTGCGCTGGCCAGTGTTGACCCTATGAACCTGGTGGCCAACTTCTTGCCGCCCCGGCCCAAGGGGCGCGTGATTGTGCTGGGCGCAGGCAAAGCCAGCGCACGCATGGCGTTGGCGGTAGAGCGTTGCTGGCCCGGACCGCTTGAGGGGCTGGTCATCACGCGCTATCAACATGCTGAAGCGTGTGAGCACATTGAAATCGTTGAGGCAGCGCACCCTGTGCCCAACCAGGCGGGGTTTGATGCCACGCAGCGCATGTTGAACCTGGCCAAAACGGCCGGGCCTGATGACTTGGTGTTGTGTCTGGTGTCGGGCGGTGGCTCGTCACTTCTCACCATGCCCGCCCCGGGTGTGTCGCTGGAAGACAAACAACACGTCAACCGCGCGCTGCTGGCCAGTGGCGCACATATAGGCGAAATGAACTGTGTGAGGCGGCATTTGTCGGCGGTTAAAAACGGCCGGCTTGGCATGGCTTGCGGGCGGGCGCGGGTTTTGACCTTGATCATCTCGGATGTACCTGACGATGATGCAGCAATTGTGGCCTCCGGGCCTACCCTGGCTGATGGTTCTGGCGCAGCCGATGCGCTGGACATTCTTCAGCGTTACAACATCGTTCAGCCTGAGTCTGTGCGTGTTGCTCTCCATCGTCCCTGTCAATCAGAGCAGTTGCATTCCATCGGCCAGCGCGACCACTATGTGATCGCCACGGCGAACGATGCCTTGAATGCTGTGAAAACCAGCGCTGAAAAGACTGGCTGGAACGTTCTCAACCTGGGCGCAGCGATTGAAGGCGAAGCGCGCGAAGCTGGCAAAGTGCTGGGCGGCATGGTCAAACATCTGGCGGCTTGCCGGGCAACTTCCAGCGGCAGTGATGCGCCGCTGTTGGTATTGTCTGGTGGTGAAACCACCGTCACGCTGCGACACCCCAAGCCAGGCAAAGGTGGCCGCAATGTGGAGTTTTTACTCTCGCTTGGTTTGCAAGCACAGTCGCTGACCAATCTGACCGCTCTGGCCTGCGATACCGACGGTATTGATGGCAGCGAAAGCAGTGCGGGTGCCGTGTGGGACAGCACCACCTTAGAGCGAGCGCAAGCATTGAATTTGTCGCCGCTTGACTACTTGCATCGGCATGACGCCAATACTTTTTTTGAGGTCCTGGGTGACTTGGTCACTACGGGCCCAACACGGACCAATGTGAATGACTTTCGGGCTGTAGCGTTAACTTGAGCGCTGACTTTAGCCAGGATTTAAAACTACACAACAAACAAGAAACACCATGAGCCGTAAAACAAAAATCATCGCTACCCTTGGCCCTGCCAGCAGCACTGCCGCGCAAATTGAAGCCTTGGCGCGTGCTGGTGCAGACGTATTCCGATTGAACTTCAGCCACGGCACCCATGCGGACCACCAGGCCAGAGCCCAGGCAATACGCCAGGTTGAATCAACCCTCGGGCGGCCATTGGGTATCTTGCTCGATCTGCAAGGCCCAAAGCTCCGGGTCGGCCAAATCGCCGCTGGCAAAGTCACGTTGGTACAAGGTGCTGAATTTCGGCTCGACAGTGATCCAACACCCGGTGATGCCACCCGTGCTTATCTGCCACACCCCGAGATTTTTGCAGCTCTGCAGCCTGGCCACCACTTGCTGATTGACGATGGCAAGATCAAACTCAGGGTCACCCATGTGAGTGCAGGCGAGGCGCGCACCCACGTCGTCTTCGGCGGTGTGCTGTCAGACCGAAAAGGCGTAAATGTGCCCGACAGTGCGCTGGCGGTGTCTGCCCTGACGGACAAAGACAAAAACGATTTGGCCTTTGGCCTGGCGCTGGGGGTGTACTGGGTGGCGCTGAGCTTTGTGCAGTCTGCCAATGATGTGAAAGAGCTGCGCAAGCTGGTGCAGCACCGCGCAGGCATCATTGCCAAGCTGGAAAAGCCGCAAGCGCTGCAATGTCTCGATGACATCGTTGCCGAGGCCGATGCAGTGATGGTGGCGCGCGGCGATTTGGGGGTCGAAATGCCGCCCGAAGACGTGCCGATTTTGCAGCGCCGTATTGTGCGGGCTTGCCGTGCTGCGGGCAAGCCGGTGGTGGTGGCAACGCAAATGCTGGAGTCCATGATCACCCAGGCCACACCCACGCGCGCCGAAGCATCTGATGTAGCCACTGCCGTGTACGACGGTGTTGACGCGGTAATGTTGTCAGCTGAATCAGCCTCGGGCGATTACCCGGTTGAAGCCGTCGGCATGATGGCGCGCATCATCATGCAGGTGGAGGCGGATCCGCTGCAACGCCAAACCATGCACGCCGCCACGCCATTGCGCCAAGCGGGCAGTGCGGGCGCTATGGGGGCGGCTGTGCGCTGCATTGCTGATGTGGTCAAAGTTTGCGCCACCGTCACTTACACCTCGTCTGGCGCAACGGCCTTGCGCGTGGCGCATGAAAGGCCTGAGTCCACCATCTTGGGCCTGTCACCCAAGCAGGCAACCGTGCGCAGGCTTTGCCTGGTGTGGGGCGTCAAGCCGATGCAAACCAAAGACGCAGAAAGTGTTGAAGAGATGGTTGAGACAGCCGGGCAGGCGGCGCACACGCTGGGCTATGCGGTGCCTGGGCAAACGCTGGTGGTGGTAGCCGGTATGCCGTTTGGCACACCAGGCTCGACCAATTTGCTGCGGCTGGTGGGGATTCCACAAGTCAACTTGTCAACCGCTTGAGCTAAAAACCATGCTTGCCGCGCTGTACTGGGGGCCCCGCAAGGAAACGCTACAAGCTAGCTTGGTATGTTGGCACAAAACGCTTGTTTTAATGGCGCGTGCCGGGCTACACGATACCGTTTTTGGTGATGATCTACAGGGCGCTGAGACCAGTGAGGATTCTCCTCAAACCGGATACCGCTATCGGTGGAAGTCGCCCGGAAAATATCCCGAACAGTTAAGCCTGCATGTGCTCTGCGGTGCCTGGGCTGGCGCGTCAAATGCGGTTCTACTGGATATGCCTGACAAAGGCGCTTTCAGCTTTGAGAGAAATACCTCCGGCTACTTGTGGGCTTTTTCAGAGCTGATTGAGGTCTGGGATCCGCTCGAGGGTGTTGTGTGCCGCCACGAGGAAATGGCATGGCAGGACGGGCGGCTCAACAACACGTCGCCCTGTATTCAACGCTACCGCCGTGACGCCCCTACAACTACTGGCGTATTTCTCGATGGCCGGATGGGTGCAAGCGTGCAAGACTCCAATCAATCTCTTAATTGACTATGGAAATTTACCAGCTCCGCACACTGCTCGCCGTCGCCCGACTGGGTCACTTGACGCGCGCATCTGAGCAACTGTACCTAACGCAGCCGGCGGTGTCCAAACAGATCCGGGCGCTGGAAGAGCAGCTGGGCGTCACACTTTTTGAGCGCACACCGGTTGGCATGACGCCGACCAAGGCCTGCCACGCTTTGATCCCACATGCTGAAAGAACGCTTGAGCAAGCCACCATACTGATGAATGTCGCGCGCGAGATGGGTGGCGAGATGGCGGGCGTGCTCAGACTCGGCACCATCATTGACCCGGACTCACTGCGCCTGGGTGACATGCTGTGGCGTGTGTTGCAGGACTATCCGTTGATCGACATCAAATTGCAGCACGGCATTTCGGGCTGGGTCATGCAGCGCGTCTTGTCCGGCGAGCTGGATGCTGGGTTTTATCTAGGCCCAGTCACAGACCCCCGGCTGGACTTTATTGCGCTCAAGCAAGTCAATTACCGCATCATTGCGCCGCTGGCTTGGGCGCCACAGTTGAACAACGCCGACTGGCCCGCGCTGGCGGCCTTGCCCTGGGTAGGCACTCCAGCGCACAGCTCGCAGCACCGCATCGTCAAAGAGATGTTTGCCGAGCACAGCTTGGTCGCCAACTACACGGTAGAGGCAGATCAAGAGGCTTCCATGCTGTCGCTGGTGCGCTCTGGCGCGGCGCTGTGCATCATGCGTGAAGAGCTGGCGCTGCAAGCGCAAAGCAAGGGCGAGCTGTATGTGCTGCCAGGCCATGTGCGGCCCTGCATGCTGTCATTTGTGTTTGATCGGCTGCGCCAGTCAGACAGCCCGATCGCCATTGTTGGAAAGGTGCTAACGCAGGTTTGGGATTTATAGGACCATAAAAAGGCGGGGCAAGAAACCCTGCACCACAGGAGACAAAAATGAGAATGAATCGACGCAACGTTCAGCTGTTCGCTGTAGGTAGCTTGTTGGGCTTGTTACAAAACGCCAGTGCCCAATCCAAAGATATCGTCATTGGCCAAGTCGCCTCACTGACAGGTGCCAATGGCGCTGATTTGGGTCAGGGCTTGCAACTGGGCATTCGTTCGCATGTTGACGCGGTCAATGCCAACGGCGGCATCAACGGCAAAAAAATCAAGCTGGTGTCGCTGGACGATCAGTATCTGCCGGAGCGCACCGTGCAGCTCACCAAAGAGCTGATCGACACCCACAAACCGGTGGCACTGCTAGGTTATCGCGGCACCGCCAACACGCTGGCGCTGGTGAAGTCAAAAGTGCTGGAAGACACGGGCGTGCCGCTGATCGGGACGCTGTCTGGTGCAGCAGAAATTCAGGGTGCGCCTATGATTTTTCATGTGCGCACCAGCTACCCACAAGAGATTTCGCAACTGGTATTGCAGCTTTCAAGGTTAGGCATGACGCGCCTGGGCTTGTTTTATGTCGATGACGCGTTTGGCAAGTCTGGGCGTGAAGCCGTGCTCAATGCTGCGAAAACCTCCAAATCGGACGTAGTGGTGGAGGCCGCATACGACAAAACACCCGATAAGGTCGAGGCCACCATCCAGGCAGCCGTTGACAAACTGGTGGCCGCACAACCCCAGGCGGTTGTCATGGTCGCGGTGGGCGACCCGGTCTACAGTTTTGTCAAACAAGCCAAGGCCAAGTCCGCATCGCTCAGGCTATTTTCCATCTCTGTGGTTAACCCGTCTGCCGTAGTTGAAAAGGTCGGGATTGATGCCGCCAAAGGCATGGGCTTTTCGCAGGTGTTTCCATTTCCGTACTCAGACGGCACACCGCTTAGCCGCGAGTACCGGGCCGCGCTCAGGCAACTTGACGCCAAAGCACAGCCCAACTACTTCAGCCTGGAGGGCTATGTGTACGCCAAGGTACTGGTCAACGCCATTCGCAAAGCGGGCAACAACCCCACCCCCGCCAGCGTAAAGGCGGCGCTTGACGGCTATCAGCCAAATGATCTGGGCGGATTCACCGTCAACTTCAACCCGCAAACAAAAAATGGTTCCAGCTTTTCTGACCTGGCCATCATTGCGTCGAACGGAAAGCTGATGAAATAGCGCATTGGGGCCAGCTGGGTGCAGCAACGCCGCATTGCGCACCACAGCAGCGCAGTGGCACCTACCAAAAGCAATGGCGCTTGAAACATCGGCGGTATCCCGGTGCGGGTGGCCTTGATCAACACTTGCTGCAAGTCCCACAGCGCGCGATTGGCCAGAAGCAGGCAAATGGCACGGGTGTTGAGCTCGGTTTTACGTGGGGTCAGGGTAGTCGAGGTGCGTTCAGCGCCTAAGGAAGGGCTTGTTAAACGCTATCAAAAAATTAGCTGCTTGCGCCGGTATTTATTGGGCTATAGGCCTATTTCTTGTAAATTTTTGATCTAGCCAGGTTTTTAACTCAGCAAACACAGGTGTCGACTGCAACTCATTGAATATCTCGTGGTACAGCGCATCAAAGCACTTGCCGGTCACGGTTCCAGGCGGCGCCTTGCGCGACTTTGAAGCAGCCTCAATGAAGCGTCTGCTGCCTTCTGGGTTGACCAGCTTGTCGTCGCCAGCGTACAGGACCAAGGTTGGCACGCTCCATTTGGGCGCAGCGGCCAATACGGCTGGGCCTGCGTCGGCAATAAATTTGCCGAGCCGTGGTGAGATGCGGTCATGTACAAAACGGTCTGATTGGTAGGCAGCAATCACACGGGCATCATGAGAGATAAACTGCACATTGAGCCCGTTGCCCACGGTCATATTCGGCACGAACTTTGGCAACACGGTCAGCAGAAACTTTTGGAAAGCACCCATTGATGCGTCCAGCGCGGGTGACGACAGCACCAAGCCATCAACCGGCCTGAGCTTGAGCGAGACAAACCGGCTGACCACCAGCCCGCCCAGGCTGTGGCCGATCAAAATAAGGGGCAGTTTGGGGTGGCGCGCGCGCGCCTCGTCCACCACATCAGTCAAATCATTGAGCAGCGCATCTGGCGTTGGCAGCGTGCCCGGCTTTCCCCCAGAGTGTCCGTGGCCGCGCTGGTCGTAAGCGCGCACCTCGAAGCCCCAGGACCGCAACAGGCTTGCTACATGGTCGTAGCGCCCCGCGTGCTCACCCAAGCCGTGCACCAGCAGCACCACGGCTCGGGGGCTTACATCTTTGAGCGCAAGTTCTTTGGACGAGTCTTCATGTGGCCAGCGGTACAGCGCCAGGTTTTCACCATCACTGGCAGTAAGCGGGGAAAATACGCGGGTATACATTTCTCCACTGTCGCACACTTTGCGTACTTGCAGCTTACCCGGGCACCCGGGCGATGACTTGCGCTACTGCTGCGGTCAGCTTTTTCGCATAAGGCACGTGCAAAAATTCATTTGGTCCGTGCGCATTGCTTTTGGGGCCCAATACGCCGCACACCATCATTTGCGCTGTGGGAAAGCCCTTGCTGAGCATGTTCATCAGCGGAATCGTTCCGCCCTGACCAATGGTGCCACAAGGCGCGCCAAAAAAGTTTTGCGACGCTTCGTGGAGTGCATTGTCAAACCAGTCGGTGCTGGCAGGCGCATTCCAACCGGTGGCGCCGCCGCCGCCTTCAAAGGTCACTTTGGCGTTGTAGGGCGCGTTGTCTTCCAGTAGCTTTTTCAGCTCTTGCACGGCCACCGCTGCATCTACCAAGGGCGGAAAACGCATCGACAACTTAAACGCCGTGTAGGGGCGCAGTACATTGCCAGCGTCTTTTAGCGCCGGAAAACCTTCTGCGCCTGTCACACTCAAAGTGGGCCGCCAGGTGCGATTCAGCAGCGCCTCAACCGGGTCGGTGGTCATCGGCAGTGTGAAGTTGCTTGCGCCTTCGCAGTCGTAATGCGCCCAAGGAAAGCGTTTGTACAACTCATCGCCCAGCGTAGCGGCAGTAGCCTGGGCTTGTGCCAATCTGTCAGCGGGAATGGCGCAGTGAAAGCTTTGCGGCAGCAAACGGCCGGTGGCACTGTCTTCGAGGCGATCAAGCACGTGGCGCATGATGCGAAAGCTCGACGGCACCACGCCGCTGGCGTCCCCCGAATGCACGCCTTCGTCCAGCACTTCGACTTTGAGCACACCGCCGCCCATGCCGCGCAAGCTGGTGGTGAGCCACAACTGGTCATAGTTACCCGCGCCTGAGTCCAGGCACACAACCAGGGCCACATCGCCCAAGCGCTTGCGCAGCGCGTCGACGTACGGCAGCAGGTCGTACGAGCCGCTTTCTTCGCAAGTTTCAATCAAACCGACGATGCGCGGGTGTGGGACGTTTTGCGCCTTGAGGGCTTGCACCGCTGCAATGCTGGCATACACCGCGTAACCGTCGTCTGCGCCGCCACGTCCGTAGAGTTTGCCGTCCTGGTATTTCGGTGTCCACGGGCCGAGGTCACTGCGCCAGCCAGTAAATTCGGGTTGTTTGTCCAGATGGCCGTACATCAAAACGGTTTGTGTTGAATCGGCGCGAGTTGCAGGGATCTCAAAAAACAGCACCGGGGTGCGGCCATCGAGCCTGATAACTTCCAGCGTCAAGCCGTCAATTTTTTGCGCCTCTACCCAGCTGGCGGCATTGCGCATGACAGTGTCGATGTAGCCGTGCGCCTTCCAGTCGGCGTCAAAGCCGGGCGACTTGGCCGGAATGGCGATGTAATCGCTTATTTGGTTGACGATGTCGCCGTCCCACTGAGCGCTGACCTG
>JANPDQ010000059.1:0-38610 GCA_031431575.1 Polaromonas sp. | reverse complement strand
TGCCGCTTGACTTTGAACCTACCGATGTGGGCTTGGCCGAATGGATTGAAAACCGGTTGCTACCGCTACGCGGATTGGCCGACGAGGAGGTCGCGCTACAGGTTTTGGCGTTTTGGCGCGAACTTGATTCGCGCGGCCGGTTTTTGCTCATTAAACTCGTCGGTGGCGGGTTTCGGGTGGGTGTCAGCAAGCTGCTGGTGCAGCGCGCGCTGGCCGCGCATTCAGGCGTCGATGCCAAGCGCATTGCGCAGCGCATGATGGGCTACGTCGATGGCAAAGTAGTGCCCACTTCGCAAAAATTTGAAGCGCTCATTGCCCAGTCTGCCGAAGGGGTGGTGGACGTGATGGATGCAGGGCAGCCTTACCCGTTCTTTCTGGCGCACCAGCTCGATGCCTCGCTTGAAGATTTGGACAGCAAACTAGGCGCCGTCACCGACTGGCAAGTTGAATGGAAGTACGACGGCATTCGCGGGCAAATCGTCAAGCGGGCAGGCCAGGTGTGGGTCTGGTCGCGTGGTGAAGAACTGGTGACCGAGCGCTTTCCTGAAATCGTTGCGCTAGCGCAAAGCTTGCCAGACGGCACCGTGCTCGACGGAGAAATCATGGTGTGGAGCGGCACCGCACCAGCTGCGTTTGCGGTGCTGCAGCAGCGCATTGGCCGCAAAACGTTGGGTAAAAAAATACTGCAAGACGCGCCAGTGACTTTCATGGCGTACGACCTGCTGGAGTCAGGTGGCCAAGACATCCGCATGCAGCTGCAAAGCCAGCGCCGCGCACAGCTTGAGCAGCAGCTAGCCGCAACAGACTTCAAGCTGTCACCGGTTGAGCAGCTAGGCTCTTGGGCCGAGTTTGCTGCGTTGCGCCAGCGGTCACGCGAACGTGGGGTTGAAGGGTTTATGCTCAAACGCGTTGATGCAGCGTACGGAACCGGCAGGACAAAAGCTGACGGCCTCTGGTGGAAATGGAAGATCGACCCCATGACGATTGACTGCGTGCTGATTTACGCGCAGGCCGGCCATGGCAGGCGGGCATCGCTGTATACCGACTACACCTTTGCGGTGTGGAATCGTCCGCCAGCAGATGCAGCAGAAGCTGAGGCTGTCGTCAAAGCCATTGAAAAACGCGAACCTGCCAAGCTCGATGGATTGCAGCTAGTTGCGTTTGCAAAAGCCTATTCTGGCTTGACCGATGTCGAGTTCAAACAAATCGACAGCGTCATTCGCAAAACCACTCTAGAAAAATTTGGTCCAGTGCGCAGTGTGAAACCCACGCTGGTTTTTGAGCTAGGTTTTGAAGGCATCAACGCGAGCCCACGCCATAAAAGTGGCATCGCAGTGCGCTTCCCGCGTATGCTGCGTATTCGCACTGACAAGCCACTGCATGAAGCTAATTCGCTGCAAGACCTTAAATTGCTACTAAAAACATAGCTGCTTGCGCCCGTTTCTATTGCGCTACAGGTCTAAAACATACTGAATTTACGGAAATTCCCCGAAATGTGTGATTTTCGCCACTCGCTGATAACATCCTTCAAATGCTTATGAAAACTACCTCAGCTTCTCAAGACGCGGCGGATATCGGTACGCCCATGTCGGTCAAAATCCGCGAACGCATTGCGGCGGCGCACAAGCGCTACAACGCGAACGACAACATTTCGCAGTTCATTGAACCCGGCGACCTCGACAAACTGCTCGACGAGGTGGAAGTCAAAATGCAGGGCGTGCTGGAAAGCATGGTGATTGACACTGCTGGCGACCACAACACCAACAACACCGCACGGCGCGTTGCCAAAATGTATTTGAATGAAGTTTTCAAGGGCCGCTACGTGCCGCAGCCGCCGATTACCGAGTTCCCCAACGCCGAGCATTTGAACGAGCTGATGATTGTTGGCCCGATTACCGTGCGCAGCGCATGTTCGCACCACCTGTGCCCCGTGATTGGGCAAATTTGGATTGGCGTGCTGCCGAACGAGCACACCAACGTGATTGGGTTGTCGAAGTACGCGCGCCTGGCTGAGTGGATTATGGGTCGCCCGCAAATCCAAGAAGAAGCCGTGGTGCAACTGGCCGATTTGATTCAGGAAAAAACCTCGCCCGACGGCTTGGCCATCGTGATGGAGGCGAGCCACTTTTGCATGGGCTGGCGCGGCGTGAAAGACCTCGACAGCAAGATGATCAATTCCGTGATGCGCGGCCGGTTTTTAAAAGATCCCAACCTGCGCCGTGAGTTTTTGGCCCTGCTTCCTAAGACTTCTTCCAATTAAATTCAACTAAACATATCCCGAATCAAGCGCCGAGAAGATCAGCGCCGCAGTCACTGAGGAATTTCTATCATGTTGGTACGTCTTTTATATGCAAGCCGGGTAATTGAGTCGGCATCTTCTGCAACAGAATCCATACTGGCCCAGTCACGCACGCACAACCCGGCGAGCGGCATCACTGGCATTCTTTGCTATGGCGGTGGTATTTTTTTGCAGGCGCTTGAAGGCGGGCGCATGGCCGTCAGCGAGTTATACGGCCACATTCAAAAAGACACGCGCCACAAAGACGTGGTGTTGCTGAGCTACGAAGAAATTTCAGAGCGGCGCTTCGGTGGCTGGACCATGGGGCAAGTCAATGTGGCCAAACTGAACAATTCCATCTTGCTGAAGTACTCAGAAAAACCTGAGCTTGACCCGTACGCGGTGTCTGGCCATATGTCTTTGGCTTTGCTTGAAGAGCTGATGGCAACTGCGTCGATCATCGGCAGATCGTAACGCGGGCCTGCTCAATTGACTGTGCTTTTGGGCTGTGACTTCTCCAGCAGCCCCACGCGCCAAAAACCGATTGTTTTAGCCCTTGGGCGCAATATAAACGGACGCGTGCAGCTATTAAAAATAGAGCAAATCGCTTCGCTTGACGTGTTTCAAGCCTGGCTTGCGCAGCCGCAAGAGTGGCTCGGCGTTTTTGATTTGCCGTTTGGTTTGCCGCGTGAACTGGTTGCCCATTTGAACTGGCCATTGACCTGGCCCGCATTGATAGCGCACTACTCCAGTTTGAGCCGAGAAGAGATTCGCAGCACCTTTGCCGCGTTTTGCGATGCCCGGCCCGTTGGCGGAAAATTCGCCCACCGCGCATGCGATGTGCCCGCT
Organism: Polaromonas sp.; assembly: GCA_031431575.1. Taxonomy (GTDB): domain Bacteria; phylum Pseudomonadota; class Gammaproteobacteria; order Burkholderiales; family Burkholderiaceae_C; genus Polaromonas. The sequence continues at coordinate 35,483 of JANPDQ010000059.1, read as the reverse complement.
GGCTCCAGCCCGTCGATGAAGTGGGTCAACCCGCCTGTGGCGTTCATGCTGCACGCTGGTGTGCCGCGCTTGCTGGCCGCTGGTGTGCATTTTCCTGCGCTGCATACAGGGGACGCCACGCGTGTCGCGCTTGAAGGCTATCCTGGCTTGTTGGCCCGTGAAGTTTTGGCCAAGCGCAGCTACAAAAGCGACGACAAGGCCAAGCAAACCGCTGAGCGTTTGATTGCGCGCAAAGACCTCATCACTGCGCTGGAGCTCGGCCAAACCCGCTTGGGGCTTCGGCTTAAACTGACTCATGCGCAGCGCGATGCGCTGGTGGGTGATGCCAAAGGCGACAGCCTTGACGCCGTGCTGTGCCTGATGCAGGCCGCCTGGGCACAAACCCAGCACGCCACAGGCTCTGCAAACTACGGCCTGCCTGCAAACGTCGATCCGCTGGAAGGCTGGATCATCACTGCATAACCAAAGTAAAAAAACGCAGTGAAAAAAACGCAGGGAGTACTCGCCTGGCTTGGTGCGCGCGGCCACAAGCCGTTTGCGTTTCAGCTGGATGTGTGGCGCGCGATTGCTAGCGGCCAGAGCGGCCTGCTGCACGCCACCACTGGCTCAGGTAAAACCTACGCCGTGTGGCTGGGCGTGCTGCAGTATTTTTTGAGCAAGCAGGAAACAGCTGCACCCGTTGCTGGCACCCCGGCCAAAGGCCGCAGCGCCGCGCCGCCGCTCTCCGTGCTGTGGATTACGCCCATGCGCGCTCTGGCTGCCGACACCCAGCGGGCGTTAAAAGCGCCGCTCGATGACCTGCTGCCGCACTGGAGTCTGGGCATGCGCACGGGCGATACCCCTACTGCCGAACGTGCGCGCCAGAACGCCCGCTGGCCGACCGCGCTGCTCACCACGCCGGAGTCGCTCTGTTTGATGCTGGCCAGAGCAGACGCGACAGGCGAGCTGGCAAACGTGGCTGCGGTGGTGGTGGACGAATGGCACGAGCTGATTGGCAATAAACGCGGCGTGCAATTGCAACTGGCTCTTGCCCGCTTAAAGCAGTTCAACCCACACATCATGGTGTGGGGAATGAGTGCAACACTTGGCAACCTGGAGCACGCACAGCAGGCGCTGCTAGGACTGGAGAACGCTACTGGACGAGGCAACCAGCGTGTCATCGTTCAAGGCAGCACCACCAAAAAATTGATGATCGACACACTGATCCCTGAAAATCCCGGCAAGTATTCCTGGGCCGGGCACCTGGGCGCACGCATGGTCAGCGCGGTGGTGCATGAAATTGAAACCTCGGGCCCAACGCTGGTGTTTACCAATACCCGCTCGCAAGCTGAAATTTGGTACCAGTTGCTGCTGTCGGCCAAGCCCGAGTGGGCAGGCAACATTGCACTGCACCACGGCAGTCTTGATAAAGACGTTCGCGCTTGGGTGGAGCTGGGCCTCAAAGATGGGCGGTTGCGGGCGGTGGTTGCAACTTCTTCGCTTGATTTGGGTGTGGACTTTTTACCGGTGGAACGCGTGCTGCAAATTGGCTCGGCAAAAGGCGTTGCGCGCTTGCTGCAGCGCGCAGGGCGCAGCGGTCACGCACCCGGCCGCGCAAGCCGCGTTACGCTGGTGCCTACCAACACGTTAGAGCTGCTGGAAGCCGCAGGCGCGCGTAACGCCGCCCTGGCCGGCAACATCGAAAAGCGTGAAGTGCCCAGCAAGCCGCTCGACGTGCTGGTGCAGCATATGGTCACACTGGCAGTGGGCGGTGGCTTCACGGCGGGGGCTTTGTTTACCGAAGTAAAAACCTCATTCAGCTACCGTGATCTGAGCCAAGCGGAATTCGATTGGGCATTGGCATTTTGCGAACGCGGCGGCACAAGTTTGACCGCCTACCCCGACTACCACCGCATTGCGCCAGACGCGCAAGGCATGTACCGCGTACCCAGCGCAGCCATTGCGCGCCGCCACCGCATGGGTATTGGCACCATCGTTTCTGACGGCGCCTTGCAGGTCAAGTTTCAGCGTGGCGCAAAAATCGGTACGGTGGAAGAGAGCTTTATTGCACGGCTGAAAAAAGGCGATTGCTTTGTGTTTGCTGGGCGGTTGCTGGAGTTTGTGCGCGTGCATGAAATGACGGCGTACGTCAAAAAAGCTGTCAAAAGCAAAGGCGTTGTTACCAGCTGGCAGGGCGGCAAAATGCCGCTGTCCTCCGAGCTGGCAGACGCCGTACTGGCGCTCATGCAGCAAGCTGCGCAGGGCGATTTTTCTACACCTGAAATGCTGGCTGCGCAGCCGATGCTTCAAACGCAAATGCAGCTGTCTGCCCTGCCCGCGCCGGGGGTGCTACTGGTAGAAAGCTACGCATCCCGTGAGGGGCACCACTTGTATATCTACCCGTTTGCCGGGCGGCACGTCAATATGGGCCTGGCCAGTTTGTTGGCTTGGCGCCTGGCAAAAACCACACCCGCCACGTTTAGCATGGCGGTCAACGACTACGGGTTTGAGTTGCTCAGCGCGCAGGCTTTTGATACTGCGAGCGTGCTGGACAAGTCGGTATTCGCAAGCAACCAACTGCTGGCCGATGTGTTGGCCTCGCTCAACTCGTCAGAGCTCGCACGCAGGCGATTTCGGGAAATCGCACGCATCGCCGGGCTTATTTTTACCGGCTACCCCGGTGCGCCGCAAACCCTCAAAAGCCTGCAAGCCTCCAGCAGTTTATTTTTTGACGTTTTTCAAAAATACGACAGTACCAACTTGCTGCTGGGGCAAGCCAGCGCTGAAGTGCTGTCACAAGAACTTGAAATTTCCCGACTTTCAGCAACGCTTGAAAAAATCAATGCAGGCAGCGTGAAGTTTCACCAGCTCAGCCAGCCCAGCCCACTATGCGTGCCGCTGATGGTGGAGCGCCTGCGCGAAAAGCTCAGCACCGAGCAACTTTCAGTGCGGCTTGACCGCATCATCTCTGGCCTTGAAAGCGCAGCGCCTGCAGACCGGCGGACGAAGCAGCCTAGAGATAAAAAGTAGCCATGCAAGTCAAAAAAGACGAATATTTCAAGCGTTTTAGGCGTCTAGCCCAATTAATACAGGCGCAAGCAGCTATCAAATTAATAGTAATTAGTATGTGGTCTGCAGCGCCGCTGGTCACTGTGCAAACAGCGTGGGCAGCAGCGCAGGGCAGTGTGTCTGGCACGGTCACACGGGTCATCGACGGCGACACGATTTGGGTTCAAACATCCACCAGAAGCAAGCCACTGAAGGTACGTATTCAGGCCGTTGATGCGCCCGAGATTTGCCAGGCTGGTGGCGTTGCAGCGCGTGACGCGCTCAAAGCCCGAGTGCTTGGCAAACGCGTGGTGCTGTTTTCTAAAGCGACGGATACCCACAGCCGCACCATAGCAAACGTAGATTTGGAGGGCGAGAATCTGGGCCGCTGGCTGGTGCTTGGCGGGCACGCTTGGGCCTCTGGGCCTTTTCAGTCCGCCGGGCCGTATGGCGCAGAGCAAATCAAGGCGCAAAAAGCACGCCTGGGCATTTTCAGCGGCGGCAAGCCCGAGCATCCAAAGGACTTTAGAAAACGCCATGGCACCTGCTTTGTAAACTTTTCAAAGCAATAGCAAGCATCGTCCTACAAGAAAAGCAGCCCAGCCCTACTGTGGGTTAAACGCTAACTCAGTACATTGAATCAACAGGCGTTTTTGCTTGTTGGCGCTTGGTGCACACGTTGCACAACCAGCGCGTATTCAAACTACCAAAGGACGCACCATGAACAAAGACCAGGTTAAAGGCCGTGTAGAACAAGCCAGTGGAAAAATCAAGGAAGCTGCTGGCAAAGTTGTCGGCAATGACCGGCTGAAAACTGAAGGCCAGGCCGAGCAGGTTAAAGGCAAAGTGCAAGCTGGTTTTGGCGATGCCAAGCAAAACGTTAAAGACAAAGCCCAAAAGGCGGTTGACAGGATTTAACCTTTTGCGCCGCCTTCCAGCGGCGCGTTTCAACCAGCGGCATGCACCTTGTGCTGCCGCTTTTTTTTCGGAGTTACTCGTATGTCTTTCAGTACAAAAAATTTAATCGCGAGCAAGTTCAATCTTGTCGCAATCGGCGGCTGCCTTGTAGCAGCTGCAGCATTGAGCGCCTGTAATAAAGCAGATGACGGTAAAACAGCAGGTCAAAAATTGGACGCTGCCGTTGCAAGTACCGAGCAAGCCGCGGCAGAGGCAAAAGCCAAAGCAGAATCGTCTATGGCCAAAGCAGGTGACGCCATGAAAGACGCAACGCAAAAAGCCGAAGCTGCTGGTGCCAAGTCGGCTGAAAAAATGGCAGGGTCGGTTGATGACATGGCGATTACTGCATCGGTGGCTTCAGAGCTGGCAAAAGACGCTGATTTGAGTGCCATCAAAATTGACGTCGACACCAAAGCTGGTGCAGTAACTTTGTACGGCCCCGCGCCAAGCACAGCCGCAAAGGAAAAAGCCAGCACCATTGCCAAGCAGATCAAAGGCGTTGTGTCTGTTGATAACAAGCTGGTGGTAAAGGCCAGTTAGCCTGGCCGCACCTTGGCACTTACTGCATGCTCAGTGAGTGCCCAAGTAAAAAGCCTCCAACAGGAGGCTTTTTATTTAGCTGCCCGCAAACCGGGCGAGTCACTTGCTTACTGACGCTTAAGGACGTACAACGATGTCGTTTCGCACGGCTTTGACATTTTTAACTCCGCGCGCGATGGATTCGGCTTGCGCTTTTTCGGCTGTTGATTTGGCAAAGCCAGAAATTTGCACTGTGCCGTTGAGTGTTTCAACATTAATGGCACCAGCAGAAACGGTTTTGTCTTCTACCATCTTGGCTTTGACCGAAGTGGTGATGGCCGCGTCGTCCACATAGGCGCCTGCGGTTTCCTGGCCGCGCACAACTGCGCAGCCGGTTGTCAGAACCGTTGCGCCAGCAAGTGCGGCAAAGGCACAAATAACAGCGGTTGAACGAGCGTATTTCATAGGGAATTCCTCTTTAGTTGGTTTCATCAAAGCTAGTTTTAAGCAGTGCAAAGTTCAAGAAAACTGGTGATGCTACGGCACTACGTTGCGTCCCCAGTGGGTCGATAGATGGGTCGGGTGTGGCTGCTTTATTGGTTGCGTGGGCGTGATGCACGCGATGGGCTCAGCAGCAGCGCCATAACTGCACCAAAAGCAGCGGCAATTAAAACCGAGCGAACCGGCTGCTTGCTCACATATCGTGTGGTTGCGTCACCATAGTGCACAAGCGACTCTTGCACGCGGTCTTTGGCATGCACCGCAGCATCCATTCCCTGGTGTGCCAGGTGTTGTGCTTTGCTTGCCAGCATGTCCACAGTTGGTTCGACGTTGCTACGCAACGCTTGAATTTTGGAGTCAGCCGCGTCGATAGCGTTGTGCGCGTATCGACGCGTTGCGTCGATTGCTCGGTCAGTGCTTTGCAGCATGCCGTCTGTAGTTTGGCGCGGGTTTTGCGATGTGTTGGTGGCGGGAGTAATCATGGTGGTTTCCTAAAATATCAAGTTAAAAAAAGTAAAAGAGCACTGAGCGGTGAGCTATTGGGCAAAGTAAAAATCCAAGCGACACAAATTCACGCGACTGGGTTGGCAGGCACAGTTGCTGGTCTGAATGCCTAGTTTTTCTTTACCAAACTGAACACAAAACTGACGATCGCCATAACAGCAAAAATGAAAAACAGAATTTTTGCAATCTCTACCGCCCCGGAAGCGATGCCGCCGAAACCGAACACTGCAGCGACCAGTGCGATCACTAGAAAAACAACTGAGTAGTGCAACATCTACATCTCCTTGGCGTTTGCCCAATGAATGCGCTGAAATTTACGCCAGCGAGTAAAGTTAGCCAGCGTGCAGAAGCTGTTTAACTGCGAGTAATAAGCTTAGGGCTGAGCGCCCGGCGATGGATTCGGTGGTTGCCTTCAAGCCGCGTCGGTGTGGAGCAGTTAGTGCTGTAGGCCTGCGCTGACAGCCGCCTGGATGTTGCAAGGGGAAGTCGATATCAAGGTCAGTGTGTTGTAGGCAAAACTGCAGATATGCGGGTGCCGCCACTGGGGCCGCTGGAAACTGTCAGGCGCCCGCCAGCAGCTTCAACGCGATGGCGCATGCCGCTGATGCCGTGGCTCAACGGGCCAATGCGGTCGATATCAAAACCTTTGCCGTTGTCTTTGACTTCCACCGAAATGTAGCCGTCCATATTTTGCAAACTGATCACCGCTTCGCTGGCTTCGGCGTACTTACCCATATTCGTCAATGACTCTTGCACCAGGCGGTACACCGTCAATTGAACTGAGCCGGCCATATCGACCGCCTCGAGGTCTGTAGTGATTAAAATCTCCGAGCGGGATTCAAACTCACGCGCAAGTATTTCAAGCGACGCCACCAGGCCTAGATGCGAGAGTGACGAAGGCCTCAAGTCCTCGACAATTCTTCGCTTCAGTGCAATGCCGCTGTTCAGCGTGGTCGTGAGGTGGGTCAATCGTTCGGTAGCTTCAGGCAGGGTGGTTCCTATGCGTGACTTCAATCGCGCAACGTCCAGTTTTGCAGCGGTAAGCAACGCACCCAGTTCATCATGAAGCTCGCGCGCAAGGTGGCCCCGCTCGTCCTCACGCACATTTTGCAAGTGGGTGGCCAGCTCAGCAAGGTTTGCAGTGCGTTCCCGCACCTGTAAATCGAGCTGGTCGCGCTCGCGTTTTAACGACTCTTGCTCGCGAATTCCTGAATTGAGCAATGCTCTGGTTTGCAGTAAATACATATAAAAGGCCAACAACCCTACCATTGCAAGGATGGCAACACCAATGCGCGACAACAGTAGCGTGCGCTTGATCTGCACTTGCCCTTGCTCCATGTTGCGAATACTTGCGCTGGCCAGCTTAGTAGTTTGCTCGCGTATCGACTGCATCAGCTCCTTGCCCACGTCGGTCGTCAAAACGAAGCGCCACGCTTCTTCTTTGTCTTCACGGCGCATGCGTACCGACAAATCCAGCTCAGCCAGCTTGCGCGAAATTTGCCGTGACAAAATCCCGAAATCAGTTAGCTGGTCTTTGTACGGGGTAAAAATCTGCCGCAAAACGTCAAGCTGTTGATTGACTTGGCTCATGGCTCTGTTGTACGGCTCCAGGTAGCGCACATCGCCAGTCAGTAAATAGCCGCGCTGTCCGGTTTCGGCATCCAGAATGGTTTGAATCAAATCATTGAGGGCGCCGCGAGTAAGTTGCGCTTCCTGCATGTCTTCCACCGCGTCGGTCGAACTTCTGTAGCTGGCTTCATTGATCAAAATCAAGCCTGCTACAGCGACTATGGCGAGCACCATACTGATGGCAATTTTTGGAAACTTTAGTAAATTCACGGGAAATCCTCCTACGCTCTTACGGCGCGGTGTCATCAATAATTAAGCTTTAAGAATAATCTTCGGCAACGGTTGCTATCGGCAATGCCGTTCAAACGTACTCAAGGGAAAGAAAGCATCATGATAAAAATCGGAATTGTGGATGACCACGCTATCGTGCGTTCGGGGCTCAAACAGTTTTTCTCTGAGCACGTTGATTTGCGTGTGGTCGGGGAAGCTGGCAGCGGGCGTGAGGCCATTGACCTGGTGCGAAACGTAGAGTTGGATATTTTGGTCATGGATCTGTCGATGCCGGGGCAAAGCGGCATTGATGCGCTGGCCATGATTCGCGCAAAAGCGCCCGATGTGGGCATTTTGATTTTGAGTGGCTACCCTGAGGAACACTATGCGGTGAACCTTATTCGCCAAGGCGCCAGCGGCTACTTGAACAAGGAATGCGAGCCACAAGAAATTGTTGATGCCATTCGCGTGATTTCTCTGGGTAAACGTTACATCACTCCTAGTGTTGCCGAGTTGTTGGCCCAGCAGCTGAACCGACCGCAAGACATGGCATCGCACGAACAATTGTCTGAGCGTGAATTTCAAGTCTTCCTGAAACTCGCCAAAGGCGAGACTGCCGGCGACATTGCCAAAGCCTTGTCGCTGAGCGTGAAAACCGTCAGCACTTACCGCACCCGCGTGATGGAAAAAATGAGTTTGTCGTCTAACAGTGACCTTACTTACTACGCCTTGAAAAGTAAATTGATCGACTAACTTGCAGCCTGGTTTGCGGCGGCTATTGGGGTCGCAGTAGCCGGAAAGTTCAGGTAGGCCAGACCTTTGCGTGAACTTCACTTTGCCTGTTATCCATGGCGCGGGGGCCATCAAGGAGTTGCCGCTTCAGAGCCGCTCTGTTGGCCACAAAAATCCATCAAATCTTCGATCTCATTTGACTTGTCGAAAACCGCGTCTACCCCGAGTTGCGTGCAGCGTCTGCGGATATCTGGTGTGGCGTAGTTGCTGAGCACCACCACTTTTTGCCTCGGATTGCGGTCTTTGCATCCAATCAGTACACCCAGGCCGCTACCTTGCTTTAAAAATAAATCAAGTATGGCCAGATCCCATTCGCCAGCATGGGCTTGCAGCCAGGCCGTGCCTTCGTTCTCGCTATCGCTGGTACCAATAACTTCAACCTGGGTTAGCTCTTCGAGCGTGGCAATTAGGTTGTCGCGGATAGTCGCGTTGTCTTCAACAATGTACGTTCTCAGTCTCACGGGGTGGGTCCAGGGTGGGGCGTTGAAGTCGGCTTGCGGGTGTTAAGGCATTTGCTGAAGCAATGAGGAAGTAGCTGTCAAGCCATCGTCCCGGATTGCTTGGGTCTGATTTGGGTGTCTTTTTGTTTATTGCGACTTTGTTTATTTTGCCTTTGTTATTTACCTTGGAGCGTAGGAAGTTTCCTACTGGTGCGGAGTTGTCGGTATCAGCCCACAAACATGTGTAGCAGTTGACGACCAAGCTCACTAGCTGTGCAGGGCAAAATTGCATCCTGATGGAAAAACTTAACTCTCAAACAATGCAATGCATAGATTGTCATTAGGAGCTGGGCGCGGGCGCGCCGCTATCGTTTGGTTGGCTTCGATTGCCTGCTTTACTTTGGCAGTACTGGCTTTGGTGCTATTTTTCCCATGGGATATTTTGCGCGGGCCGATAAATCGTTTTGTATCCGACGACTTGGGACGCAAATTTGAAATCACCCGTCGCCTGGACGTTGACTTGCAGCCTTGGCCATGGGGCGTAACTACTGTGCGGGCGGACGGCCTTGAGCTGGCAAATCCTGAATGGGCAACAGATGCGTATTTGGTCAATGCGAAGTCGGCCGAATTTGAAATCAAACTGTGGCCGCTTTTTCTGGGCAGGGTTGAGTTGCCGCGCGTAAAGCTGAACCAGCCACAACTGAGTTTGCAAGCCGAGCCTGATGGGCGGAAAACTTGGGCGCTGTCACGCGACACCTCTGATGCGGATGCCACGCCACTGATAGGCAGTTTAGTGGTGGATAAAGGCTTGCTCAATTACCGCGCTCTAGCGCAGGGCGCGGATATGGCAGTCAATTTTTCAGTGGTGCCTGAGGGCTCGCAACAACTGCCGCTCACCTTCAAGGTGGGCGGCAAGTGGAAGAATCAACCTTTCAGTGCCATGGGACGTACAGGGGGCGTGCTGCAACTCAGCAAAGACATTTCTCAAACCTTTCCAATTGAAGTCAATGCGACGGCGGGGCGCACCACGCTCAAAGCAAAAGGGACGGTTCAAAACCTCACCGAACTCGCTGGCCTGAGCGCCAGTTTTGATTTGCAGGGCAAAAATCTCGAAGAGCTGTACGGCCTGCTTGGCGTTGTTTTGCCGGCGACACCGCCGTACAAGCTCAGTGGGCAGCTTGATAAAAGTAGTGACGTATGGGCAGCCACAAAAATTCGCGGTGTACTGGGAAGTTCCGACTTGAGCGGCGTGTTAACGTTTGACAACTCCTCCGCAAAGCCTCTTTTGACTGGCAAAGTGCAATCGAAGGTTCTGGACTTTGAGGACCTGCGGCCGGTTATTGGGCTGCCAGTGAAGTCAGGCGGTAGCGGCTCGGCGGCGCGTGCTCCAAAGGAAGCGTCAGCTGCTAAGCCTGTCATGGCCGAGCCGTTGGCCAGCCAAACGCTAACGGCTGGGCGAAAAGTGTTGCCGACCGCAGTACTCGATCTGACACGGCTCAAAGCCATGAATGCAGACGTGATGTATACCGCACTGGATATTCGCCATGTCGAGGAATTGCCGCTCGATAAAGGCAGTGTTCAGGTAAAGTTAACCGACGGTATTTTGCAGCTTGACCCATTGGTATTGGGTGTTGCAGGGGGAAAACTTGCCGGTCGCTTGGTGGTGGATGTCAAGGTTCAACCCGCTGCGTTTGATGCCCGCATGACGGCAAGTGGGCTTGCGCTCAATCAGCTCTTTCCGACAGTTCAAACCACCAAAAGTGGTTTTGGAAAATTCAGTGGCCAGGCAAACTTGAAAGGGCGTGGCAATTCAATGGCGCAAATGCTTGGCTCTGCCAACGGTGACGTCGCGTTACTGATGGGCAATGGTGAAATCAGCAATCTGCTGATGGAGTTTTTAGGTCTCGATGGCGGTGAGGTCATCAAGTTTTTTCTGCGCGGCGACCGCAATGTGCAGCTTCGTTGCGCGGCAGCGGCTTTTGACGTCAAACAAGGCTTGATGCGCAGCAAAGTCATTGTGCTGGACACGACGGATACCGTGGTCAACGGAGCTGGACAGATCAGCTTGGCCGACGAAACACTGGACTTGACGCTAAGCCCGCAGCCAAAAGACAAAAGTATTTTGAGCCTGCGCTCACCTTTGAAAATAAATGGGACGTTTGCTGCGCCCACCGCCAGCCCGGACAAAGCGGCGTTAGCGGGCCGGTTGGGGCTGGGCCTTGCGCTAGGTGCCATCAACCCGTTTTTGGCGCTGCTAGCCACCATTGAAACCGGCCCCGGGCAGGATGCAGATTGCACGGGTTCATTGGCCATCGCCGCTAACACTGCTAACACCGCTAGTTCCGCTAGTTCCGCTAATACCGCTAATCCGAAAAAGGCCGCGTCTATTTTGCCCCCGCCCGGCGGTAAGGCTAAGCCGGCAGTCGGTGCGGTTCAGTGATGGCTGCAGATGGGGCAATTGGCGTCACGCGGTACGGCAACTTCTGCCCACTGCATGCGGCGCCCGTCAAGCATCAGCAAACGCGCGGCAAGACTTACACCCACACCCATTAAGAGCTTTAATGCCTCAGCCGCCTGTACGCTGCCAATGATGCCGACCAGCGGCGCGAAAACACCCATGGTGGCGCATTGCGCCTCAACTGGCTGACTCGATTCAGGAAACATGCAGGCATAGCACGGGGACGTCGCGCTGCGCGTATCAAACACCGCGACCTGACCATCAAAGCCAATAGCAGCGCCTGAAACCAACGGTTTGCGGTGCCTCACGCAGGCGCGGTTAATCGCGTGGCGGGTGGCAAAATTGTCAGTGCAGTCCAGCACAACATCGGTTTGCGCGACCAGTATAGAAAGCGCTGAATCGCCGACTTTATCAACGATGGGCGTGACGACAACATCCGGGTTAATTGCTGCAATCGCGCGTTCAATCGAGTTTGCTTTGGGTTGGCCGACTGATGAGACACCATGCGCAATTTGCCGCTGCAAATTGGTTGCGTCAACCGTGTCGTGGTCCGCCACCGAAATGCGGCCAACACCAGCACTACCGAGGTATAGCGCAACGGGTGAGCCCAACCCGCCAGCGCCCACTATCAGTGCCCGCGCAGCGAGTAGCTTTTGCTGGCCCTCAATGCCAATGTCGTCTAAAAGAATGTGGCGCGAGTAGCGCAGCAGCTGCTGGTCATTCAAGAGATATCAATTCTCTTTTTTCTCGTTTTTGTTCTCAACGATTGCGGTTTTACTGACAATCACCGGCCGACCTTTGAGCTGGTTGATCGCCTGCAACAATGGGAAGTCTTTGTCGCTGCCAAGCTCGGGAGGGCGGCGCTGCTCTGGCGTTTTCTTGGACTCTTCTTCCAGCTTTTTCAAAGCAAGTTCGCGCGCTTTTTCACGGCTGGCATCTTTTGCTTCAGCACCCTGGCCACTGCCCAGGTGTTTTTCAAGGTCAGACTCACGGGTGCGCAGCGCCGCAAATGGGCTGCCTTCAAGAGTTTCGTCAATCATCACATCCGGGATGATGCCTTTGGCTTGAATCGACTTACCGCTTGGCGTGTAGTAGCGGGCGGTGGTGAGCTTGATGCCGGTGTCTGGCCCGAGCGGGCGAACCGTTTGAACAGAGCCTTTACCAAAAGTTTGGTTGCCCATGATGGTGGCACGTTTGTGGTCTTGCAGCGCGCCAGCCACGATTTCACTGGCAGACGCTGAGCCTTCATTTACCAGCACCACCAGCGGCACGGTTTTTAGCGCAGCGGGCAGGCGTTTGAGGGGGTCGTTGCCGGCACGGCGAAGGTAAAACTCAGGCGCTGCCTTGTAGACAAACTTGCTTTCGGCCAATTGGCCGTTGGTAGACACCACAACGACGTTCTCAGGCAAAAATGCCGCAGAAATAGCTACTGCGGCATCGAGCAAACCCCCCGGGTCGTTGCGCAGGTCAAGCACCAGGCCTTTGAGGTTGGGTTCTTGCTTGTAAATCGCCTCTATTCGGGTGGCGAAGTCATCGACAGTGCGGTCCTGGAACTGGCTCACGCGAATCCACGCGTAGCCCGGTTCAAACACTTTGCCGCGCACGGACTGCGTGCGAATTTCTTCGCGCACGATGGTGACCGGGAAAGTACGGCTTTCGTCCTTGCGGAAAATTGTGAGTACAACTTTGCTTTTCGGCTCGCCCCTCATTTTTTTGACCGCTTCGTTGATTGACAAACCTTTGACCGCCGTTTCATCAATGCGCGTGATCAGGTCGTTGGGCTTAAGGCCTGCCCGGTCGGCAGGTGAGCCTTCAATGGGGGAGACGACTTTGATAAGTCCGTCTTCCTGGCTGATTTCAATGCCAACGCCGACAAAACGCCCGCTGGTGCCTTCGCGAAATTCCTTGAACGATTTTTTGTCAAAGTAAGCCGAATGGGGGTCTAAGCTGGCAACCATGCCTGTGATGGCGTCTGATATGAGTTTCTTTTCATCCACCGGCTCAACGTAGTCAGTTTTCACCATTCCAAAAACGCTGGCCAATTGCTGCAGCTCTTCAAGGGGCAATGGAGCCAGGCCGCCGCGCGCGACCGCTTGCAGCTGCACGGTAGTCAAGGCACCGGCCACCACACCAATTGAAATCCAGCCTACGATTTTGAGCTTTTGACCCATACAAATACCTTGAAAGTTCGGCGCAGAAGAACGCCCAAAGAACACACCCTAAAAGCAATATACACCTATGACAAAGACCCAGCGTTACAGTTCCGCAGTTTTTCGGTAAAACTTCTGGTTTTGATTACAAATTTACGCTGCTGCCTACTCGCCCAGATAGTAGTGCCGAAGCGGCTTCAAATTCGCGTCCAGCTCGTACACCAGCGGTTTGCCGTTGGGGATGTTCAGCCCCACGATATCGGCGTCTGAAATATTGTCAAGGTACTTCACCAAGGCGCGTATGGAGTTCCCGTGCGCCGCAACCACAACGCGTTTGCCCGCCTGAATTGCAGGCGCCATAGATTCGTTCCAGAAGGGCAAAACGCGCTCTACCGTGTCTTTCAGGCATTCGGTCAGGGGGATTTGCTCAGGTTTGAGCTTGGCGTAACGGCGATCACCGCGCTCGCTGCGTTCGTCGCCATCAGCCATGGCTGGCGGCGGTACGTCGTAGCTGCGCCGCCAGAGCAGCACCTGCGCATCGCCGTATTGCGCTGCGGTTTCGGCTTTGTTCAGGCCTTGCAAATTGCCATAGTGGCGTTCATTTAGTCGCCAATGGTTTACCACTGGCAGCCAGGTGCGGTCCATGGTGTCAAGCGTGTGCCACAGTGTGTGCGTGGCGCGTTTAAGCATGCTGGTGTAGGCCACGTCAAAGTCAAAACCGGCGCCGGCCAGCAATTTGCCTGCATTTTTAGCTTGGGCTATGCCCGTCTCTGTGAGGGGCACATCGGCCCAGCCAGTAAAGCGATTTTCAAGATTCCAGGTGGATTCTCCGTGGCGAATCAAAACAAGTTTATGCATGGAGTGTGCGAGTAAAGGGTTGGGAGGTGCGGCAGAAAGGGACTTTAAAACGCGCCTAGATGGCTTTGGTCACACCAGCATTCTAAAATCAGCAGTTGGACAATTTTGAGTAAAAGGAAAAAAGTGAAATTTCTGATCGACAACTGGATGCTGATATCCATCGCAATAGCGTCTGGCGGCATGCTGGTCTGGCCAATGGTTGCTGGCGGCATGAACGCTGGCGCCTTGAGCGCCAGCGCTGCCGTACAACTCATTAACCGCGAAAAAGCGGTGGTGGTCGACGTGGGCGAAGTAGAAGAATATGCCTCCGGCCATGTCGGTGGCGCTAAAAATGTGCCGTTCAGCCAGCTGGAAGATAAGCTCGCCATGACGGTTAAAAACAAGGCCCTGCCGCTGATATTGGTGTGCTCTACCGGCGCGAGGGCCAACCGCGCTGTAGCGGTTGCGAAAAAACTCGGCTACGAACAAGCACAAGCGCTGGGCGGCGGGCTCAAGGCCTGGAAAGAAGCCAACCTTCCCCTTGAAAAAGCCTGATATCACCATGCAAACCGTAAAAATCTACACCACCGGTACCTGCCCGTATTGCATTTCAGCCAAGCAGCTTCTTGCCGCGCGGGGAATTAAGGATCTAAACGAAATCCGCGTTGACCTCGTCCCCGATGAGCGTCAAAAAATGATGGACACGACCGGCAGGCGCACCGTGCCGCAAATTTTCATTGGCAGCACGCATGTCGGTGGATGTGATGATTTGGTGGCACTTGACGCCAAGGGCGGCTTGCTGCCCCTGCTGAGTGCGGTCTAAATCTGTCTGATCCCGGCCCAATACAATTCCTTTTTTTCACCTGTTTCATCAGCAACCTGAAAGCAACTCATGGCAGAAGCCAGTCTCGACCCGATTTTTCAAATTCAGCGGATCTACCTCAAAGACATGTCTTTGGAGCAACCCAATTCCCCAGAAATCTTGTTGAATCAAGAACAACCCGCGGTTGATATTCAGCTGGGCGTTGACGCTACGCCGGTAGCGGACGGTCTGTTTGAAATTACCGTTACAGCGACCGTTCACGCCAAAATTGCAGAGAAAACCGTGTTCATGGTCGAAGCCAAGCAAGCCGGTATTTTTGAGTTGCGCAACATGCCGCAAGAACAACTCTCGCCCATTTTGGGCATTGCCTGTCCGCAAATTGTTTACCCCTACCTGCGCGGCAACGTGGCTGATTTGGTGCAGCGCGCCGGGTTTCCGCCGGTGCATTTGGCTGAAATCAATTTTCAGGCGATGTATGAGCAGCAGCAAGCCAGTGCTGCTGCGGGAAATCCTCCAGCTCCGCAAATCATCGTTTAAAAAGCGCAGCCAAGTCCAGCCCAGCATGATCAGCGAAGCATGAATATTGTGGTGCTGGGCGCTGGCGCCTGGGGCACTGCGCTTGCGGTCAGCGCGGCTGGTAATCCCGACAACCGGGTAACGCTTTGGGCGCGTGATGCCGCGCTGGCGAACGCGGCAGCAGCGACGCGTTGTAACGCCCGCTACCTGCCTGACATCGAGTTGCCTGAGCGTCTGCAATTGGTTGGCGGCGCAACGTTGCTTGGTGCAGCGCTGGCTGGGCAGGATTTGATTGTGGTGGCCACGCCGATGGCTGCGCTGCGCGGCATGCTGGGCGTTTTGGCGGAGCAACGCGCGCCCGTGGCGTGGCTGTGCAAAGGCTTTGAAACGCCTCTAAAAGCGTCAAATAATGCATCATTTGGCCTTCTGGCGCACGAAATACAGGCGCAAGCAGCTCCTAATTTAGTAGCAGGCGTGCTCAGCGGCCCCAGCTTTGCACAAGAAGTTGCAAGGCACCAGCCAACCGCGCTGGTGGCCGCAAGCGAGCATCCTGCCGTGCGCGACGCGCTGGTAGCGGCGTTTCATGGCCCCCGGTTGCGCGTGTATGCATCAGGCGACATCGTGGGCGTTGAGGTCGGCGGCGCAGTGAAGAATGTGTTGGCCATTGCCACCGGGCTGTGCGATGGGCTGGCGCTGGGGCTTAACGCGCGGGCGGCGCTGATCACGCGGGGCTTGGCTGAAATGATGCGCCTGGGCGTGGCATTGGGCGCTAAACCCGAAACCTTCACCGGCCTGTCGGGCTTGGGCGATCTGGTGCTAACGGCCACTGGCGACTTGAGCCGCAACCGCAGCGTGGGTTTGGCTTTGGCGCAGGGAAAAACGCTGGAGCAAACCATCGCAAGTCTGGGCCATGTGGCCGAGGGCGTTTACTCGGCCCGCACGGTGGTGCAGCGCGCTGCCAGCTTGGGGGTAGACATGCCCATATCGCAGGCTGTGGTGGCGTTGCTGGATGGCAAACTTACTGCAACCGAGGCAGTTGCCACCCTCATGGGCCGCGAGCCAACAGGCGAAGCGTTTTAGGCTTCTACCGCTGCGGGCGCTAGCGTTCTTTTATGTAAGGTCGGCCCAGCGCTTTTGGCGCAACTGCCCGGCCCACAAAACCTGCCAGCAGCACCACGGTCATGATGTATGGCAACGCTTGAACCAGTTGCACCGGCACTTCGCCACTTCCCAGTATGGAGGGCAATTTGACGCCCTGCATGCGGATGGCGAACGCATCTAGAAAGCCAAACAACAGGCACGCCAAAAACGCCTTCACCGGATGCCAACGTCCAAAAATCAGCGCGGCCAGCGCCATGAAGCCGCGCCCAGCCGTCATATTGGCCGAGAACATGGCGCTTTGCCCCAGCACCAGATACGCCCCGGCCAGCCCGCACAACACGCCGTTTAAAGTGAGCGCCGCATAACGCAGGCGCTGCACTGACACTCCGGCAGCGTCCACCATTTGCGGGTTTTCGCCGACCGCACGCAGCCGCAAACCAAAGCGCGTGTGAAACAGCAGCCACCAGACCGCAGGTACGAGGCCAAGCGCCAGGTACACCAAAGCGCTGTGGTTAAACAAACCATCACCCAACACCACGCCAACCAGCGGCACGCCGCGCAGCGCCTCAGCGGTACCCGGCAACAGCGGACCAAAGCGAACGACATTTGACAATTGCGGCGTTTGCCCGCCTTGCGCGAACAGCGCAATACCAATAACCACCGTCATGCCAGCCGCAATGATATTGATTGCCACACCAGAGACCACCTGGTCACCGCGGTGGCTCACGCATGCCAGGCCATGCACCCACGACAGCAGCACCGCCACACCCATAGCTGCGAGCAATGCCAAAACCGTTGAGCCGAACAACGCCCCGACGGCACCCGAGGCAAATGCAGCGAACAGCATTTTTCCCTCCAGCCCAATGTCCACTACGCCTGAACGCTCGGCCAGCAGGCCGGCCAGAGCGCACAAAATCAGCGGCGTAGACACCCGCAGCGTGGACGCCAACATGCCGGCAAGCAGGCTTTCATCCATTGCTGGGTTGCTCCGAACTGCTCGCTTTGCGCCGCAGCACGTGGCTAGCTGCATGCAGCGCGCGGCTAAGCCACGGCGCAATTACATACACCATCGCGCCTGAAAAAAGCACGATAAAACCCTGCACCATCACCACCATGTCACGGCTAAAGCCGGGCACTTCAAAGGCCACTTCAGCGCCGCCTTGAAACAATGCGCCAAACAGCACGCTGGCCAGCACAATTCCCACCGGGTGGTTGCGCCCCATCAGTGCCACAGCAATGCCGGTAAAGCCTGCGCCAGCTACAAATTCAAGCAGCAATTTGCCGCTAACACCCGCAATTTCATTCATGCCGACCAGCCCGGCCAATGCGCCAGACAGTGCCATGGCAATGACCACCTGATGCTTCGCATTGATACCCGCAAACGTTGCTGCCCCAGCGCTGGAGCCCACGGCACGCAAGCGGTAGCCAGCGCGCGTGCGCCACAAGTACAAGTACACGCCCACTGCGGCCAGCAGCGCCAAAAACAAGCTGACGTTGAGCGGCGAGCTGGGCCAGTCGACGCCCACACCTGCTAAAAAATCCGTCATGGAAGCGAGCTTGGCAGATGGTACAAATGGTGCGCTTTCCACCGACATCGTGCCCGCTGGCCGAATGAAATTCACTAGTACATAAACCATCAGGCTGCTGGCAATAAAGTTAAACATGATGGTGGTAATAACCACGTGGCTGCCCCTGAAGGCTTGCAGTACAGCTGGCACTGCGGCCCACGCCAGCCCAAACAATGCACCTGCCAGCAGCATCAACGGCAGCAGCAACCAGCCGGGCAAGGTTGGCCCCAGCCACAGCGCGATCAAACCGGTGCCCAGCCCGCCCATGAGTGCCTGGCCTTCAGCGCCAATGTTGAACAGACCGCCGTGAAAAGCGACTGCCACCGCCAAGCCGGTAAAAATAAAAGTGGTGGCGTAATACAGCGTGTAGCTGATGCCGCGCGGCGTGCCGAATGCACCGTTGACCAATACCGACAACACATTGACTGGGTTTTGCCCTACAGCAGCTACCACCACACCAGCGGCCAGCAATGCAACCGCAAGGCATGCGACAGGCAGCAAAAAAACGTCGGCCCAGCGGGGTAGGGGTGGTGCGGGGCTCATCGGAGCGTGGTTTTTTCAGAGGTATCTAAAATGCAAAAAATCAATTTGCTATTAATTATATAGCTGCTTGCGCCCGTATTTGTTGCGCTGCAGGCCATTTTTATGCTCCACCAGTCATCAGCACGCCCAGCCGGTTTTCTGAACACGCTTGAATCGGCAGTTCACCGGTGATGCGCCCCTGGCACATCACCACCACGCGGTCACTCAGGGCAAGTATTTCATCCAGCTCGCTGGAGAGCACCAGCACCGCGCAGCCTTGTGCCCGCAGCGCGCGCAGTTGGCTGTAAATAAATTCAATGGCGCCAATGTCCACACCGCGCGTGGGCTGCCCTACCAGCAGCACTTGTGGCGCTTGCCCCAGCTCACGCGCCAGCACAAGTTTTTGCTGGTTGCCACCTGAAAATTTGGCTAGCTTCAAGTGGGCGTTGCGCGGGCGAACGTCAAACTGCTCCATCATGCAGCGGGTGGCTGCACGCATGCGCCCGCCCAGCATCCAGCCCCAGCGGCTGTAGCAGGGCAAGGCCTCGTAGCCCAGTACGGCGGACTCCCAAGCGTCAAAATCCATCACCATCGCCCGGGCGTGGCGGTCTTCAGGAACGTGGGCGATTTTCAGTTCTCGCGCCAGGGTGGGGTGCAGCCAAGCGTCCGGGCCAAAAGTGTGGGTCGCCACCGTGAGCTGCCCAGATGTCGGCTGGCGCAGGCCGGAAAGCACCTCCAGCAACTCGCTCTGCCCGTTGCCAGACACGCCTGCAATGCCAACAATTTCGCCTGCGCGCAACTGCAAGTCGATGCCGCTCAGCCGCAGCACGCCCTGCGCGTCTTTCAAGCTGATGTTGCTGGCCTGCAGCTTGACGTCGCCAGCCGCATGTACTGACCCATCTGCGCGGCCAATGGCCACTTTTCGGCCTACCATTGCCTCAGCCAGTTGGTCGACTGATGTGTCGGCGGTGGCTACCCGCGCGACCACGCGCCCGCCGCGCATCACGGTCACCTCGTCACACAAACGCATTACTTCTTTGAGCTTGTGGGTGATCAAAACAATGGTGGTGCCTTGGCTGCGCAACAACATCAACACCCCAAACAATTGTTCGGTTTCTTGCGGCGTGAGCACTGCGGTGGGCTCATCCAGAATCAAAATGCGCGCGCCCCGGTAAAGTGCTTTCAGTATCTCCAGCCGCTGCTGGTCGCCCACCGGCAGCTCGCCCACCGGCACGTCCAGCGCAAGCTTTAACCCTGTCGATTCCATCAGCGCAAGCATGTGCTTGCGCACTTCGTCGCTTGCACGCCCCAGCAACACGTGCGGCTCTGCGCCCAGCATGACGTTTTCAATCGCGGTCAAGGTGTCTACCAGCATGAAGTGCTGGTGCACCATGCCAATGCCGTGGGCAATCGCGTCGTGTGCGTTGGCGATGGCGACCGTTTCGCCATTGATGACAATTTGCCCGCTGTCGGCGCTGTAAAAACCGTACAGCACCGACATCAGCGTGCTTTTGCCCGCGCCGTTTTCACCAACAATGCCGTGCACCGTTGCGCTCCGCACACTCAGGTCTACGTCGCTGTTGGCCAGCACTGCGCCAAAGCGTTTACAGATGCCGGTCATCTGCACCGCAGCGTTGGTGTTTGTTCGCGATGGTGGCGCCGCCGATGCTGATACGGTTGGGGTGGTCAGCATGGGAGATTGAATTTTTGGCGGTATTGGTCTGTTGATTGCGCTTCGATTTCAGTGCGAGATTAGGCTCGAAGCCGCAGGCAGTGCTTCAGCACGGCAAGGCAAAGCAACAACACATCGCGCTGAAATCGAGATGCAATCAAAACTTGCAAGCGTTGTCCGCCATGTAGTCAGCCACTTTAATTTTGCCGCTGATGATGTCGGCTTGCGCGGCTTCCACTTTTTTCCTCATGTCCGCGCTTACCAATTTTTCGTTGTTTGCGTCCATCGCAAAGCCAACACCGCTTTCTTTCAGGCCCAGAACCGACGTGCCAGGCTTGAAGCTTTTGGCCGCGTTAAACACCGCCACGTCAACGCGCTTGAGCATCGACGTCAGCATGGTGCCCGGCTGCAAGTGGTTCTGGTTGCTGTCAACACCAATGGCCAGTTTGCCGCCGTCTTTTGCGGCCTGGTACACGCCCATGCCAGTGCCGCCGGCCGCAGCAAACACCACGTCTGCACCTTTTGAGAATTGCGCTTTGGCCAGCTCACCACCGCGTGCGGGGTCGTTCCAGGCGGCGCCTGTGGTGCCAGTCATGTTGGCAAACACTTCGGCCTTCGGGTTGGCGTGTTTAACGCCTTGCTCGTAGCCGCATTGGAAGCGGCGAATAAGCGGAATATCCATTCCGCCAACAAAGCCGACCTTGCCGGTTTTGCTGGCTAAGGCAGCCATGGTGCCGACCAAAAAGCTGCCTTCTTGTTCTTTAAATACTGTGGATTGCACGTTGGGCAGGTTTACCACCATGTCAACAATGGCGAATTGAAGTTTTGGGAACTCTTTGGCTACTTTTTCAAGCGCTGAGGCCTGACCAAAGCCCATTGCAATGATGGGGCTGGCGTTGCGTTCTGCCATGCGGCGAATCGCTTGCTCACGCTGGGACTCGTTGGTAATTTCAAACTCGAGATACGGCTTACCTGATTCTTTTTTCCAGCGCTCAATGCCGTTGTAGCCTGCTTCGTTGAACGACTTGTCAAACTTGCCGCCCATGTCATAAATGATGGCGGGCTGGGCCAGTACTGCAGCGCTGCCAAGCAATGCGCTAGCTGCTACGGCGGCAATAGCTGAAAATTGTGTCATCGTTGTTAAAGCAACCTTCATGGCAATTCCTTTGGGTTAAAAAGTAGAAGTTCGAAAAAAGCGATGTTAAGTCCAAACAGCAGGCAGTTTTACTTAATCTTCTCAATAAACATCAGTGCAACCGCGCCATGCGCCTATTTGGTAACAAACAAAAACCGGGCGCTGTGGCGTTTTCTGGAGCAACGCAATGGCTAGTCAAAGTAGGCGTTAAATTCTGCTCTCGCCTGTCGAAGTGATTTTGCTGGGCGTCAGGTCGGATGGAACATTCAGCGGCAAAGGCCGAAACGACAAGCGACACAATCAAGAAAATGCTATTAATTAAATAGCTGTTTGCGCCTATATTAATTGGATGAAACCTGTTTTTCTTATAAATTTTTGCTATTTTTTTGGATTAAAACCCCGAAGTGGATGGCTGCCGCCTTTTGGCCTTTGACTCCAGTTGCTGGCCGGGTAGTGCGCCTGGCTACTCACGGCATGCAGTGTGTAGGCATGGCGTGATTGCGCTGACCGGTTGGCGCTCGACAGGTGCGCGAACAGACCGTTAAACACAATCAGCGTGCCTTGTTTGACTTCCAGCCACTCGGCGCTGGCAGTGTCCCAATTCGAATCGGGCTGCAAGACTTCAAGGGCCAATTTGCCATTGCGCTGGCGCCGAAATACCTCGCGCAAACCTTGCCTGTGCGAGCCGGCAATACCGCCCAGGCACCCGTTGTCCTGATGCGCGTCTTCAATAGCAAACCAAAAACCGACCACTGAGCTTGGTTCGGTGTACAGGTAGGTGCTGTCCTGGTGGCAGCTCACCTCACCGCCAATGTCCGGTTGCTTGAAGATGTACATCGACTGCACCAGCAGCGCATTGTGCAGGCCGAGGCTGGCGGCAACACGTTGCAAATCAGGGGTGCGGGAGAACGCGTCAAAAACTGGGTCCAGGTCGTGCATGGCGTGGCCCAATTTATTTACGGCTTTGGCCAGCGGCACAGTCAATTTGCCTTGCGCATCATGCGCCCCGTCTTCAAAAAACACGCCAATGCCGTTGGCCGATTCCTCAAAGTATGCGTTGCGCGCATGGCTTTGATCTTGCGTTGAAAACACGGTGTGGTCAGAGGTGGGTGCATGTTGCTCAACCAGCGCTTGGGCGCGTTCGCGCAGTGCAGCGCACCTGTCTGGCGGTACGAAGTTTTCGATCACCAGCACGCCGTCGTTCACAAAAGCGTCCAGCGCATGCTGGGGCAAGCCCGTTGCTGGCATCCATTGGCAGCGCGCAATCACGCAGCACCTTTTGCGTAGGCGCACGCGATGGCAGCGGCCAGTCTGGCGTTGTTCAATACCAGTTCAATGTTCGCTGCCAGGCTGTTGCCGCCGGTGAGTTCATTGACCCGCGCCAGTAAAAATGGCGTGGCCGCTTTGCCTGTAATGTGCTGGTCGCGCGCTTCTTTCAACGCTTGCGCAATCGCTGCGTCAATGGTTTGCAGCGGCATGGCAAACGCAGCGGGAATCGGGTTGGCAACCACCAAACCGCCCGCCAACGCCATGCCCCATTTGGCATGCATGACATGTGCAATCGCCTCGGCGGTGTCCAGCCGATAGTCGACGCCAAACGCGCTTTCACGCGTGAAAAATGCGGGCAGGCTGTCGGTCTGAAAACCAACTACCGGCACGCCGTGCGTCTCAAGGTATTCCAGCGTCAAGCCAAGGTCAAGAATAGACTTCGCACCCGCGCACACAACAGCTACCGGCGTGCGCGCCAACTCTTGCAAATCAGCCGACACATCAAAAGTTTGCTGCGCACCGCGGTGTACGCCGCCAATGCCGCCAGTGGCAAACACCGTGATGCCGGCCATTGCGGCCAGCATCATGGTGGCAGCAACAGTGGTGGCGCCGGACTGTTTGGCGGCCACTACAAACGGGACATCACGTCGGCTGACCTTGATGGCTTGGTGGCCCAATTGCCCGAGCATTTCAATGTCAGCTGCATCCAGGCCAACTTTTAAGCGTCCGTTCAAAATCGCAATGGTTGCAGGCACAGCGCCGTGAGCGCGTACTTCGGCTTCGACCCGCAGGGCGGTTTGCACGTTTTGCGGGTAGGGCATGCCGTGAGAGATGATGGTGGACTCCAGCGCGACTACTGGCTGGCCCGCTGCAATCGCTTGGGCGACGGTGGGGCGAATGTCCAGGTATGGTTTGATCGTCATGGATGTATTAAACCCGTTCAAGTTATAACCATCAACTGAGACACCTTGGCCACGCTTAGCTCTGGGTGATTCGCGCTCCCGCTTGTCATGGTCAATGCTGCGCAAGCATTGGCAAAGCGCACAGATTGCTCAAGCGGCCACTGGGCCAGCGCGCCATAGACCAAAGCAGCCGTTAGCGCGTCACCCGCACCATTGGAGTTGACGGCAACCACCGGCAGCGCGGGAATGTGGCCGCTTGCATTGGCGGTTAGCTGGTGCCAGCACACGCCGCCAGCGCCCAGACTCACCACAACGTTTTCAACTCCGCGGCTGCACAGGTCGTACGCGGCGATTTGCGCCTGGCCTGCGTCACTAACTCGCATGCCGGAGAGTGTTTGCGCTTCAAGCCGGTTGATTTTCAGGGTGTTTACGCCTTGTAGCCAAGGCAGAATTTTCGTGCATTTGTGGCTTGAGACACCATCAACAAACACTGGCGCGTCGCTTCGGTTTTTCATCAGCCAGGCGATAGAGGCCTCGTTTAAATTGCAGTCCACCACCCAGGCGCTCGCAGCAGCCATGAATGCGGCGTGGTGCGCAAGCTCGCTTGGGGTCAGCAAGCCCAGTACCGCCATATCGTTGACTGCGGCCATCAGTGCGCCGTCCGGTTGATTGAGCGACAGGTACGAGCCGGTTGCTTGCCCAGCAAAAATGCTGCACTTCGACACGTCCACACCAGCGCGGTGGGTATGGTCGAGCAAAAATTGGCCCTGCACATCGTCCCCCACAGCGCTGATCAAATGCGCCACCATCCCCAATCGCGCGAGGTTTTCAGCAATGTTGCGCGCCACGCCGCCAGCGGTCGTGGCGATACGCCCGGGCATTGAATCGCCGGGCACGAACGCGATCTGCGAGCTTGCAGAAATATCTACATTTGCTGCTCCAAACACTGCAACATTCAAGGTGCTGGGTAACGCATGGTTGGGTGTAAGGTTTTGTGTCATGTCTGGCGTAAAGATTTTTCTACAATGAAGCAATGATTCTCGTCGCCGGTTCAGCCAATTTGGATTTTGTAGTGCGCGCGCCGCACATTCCCGCGCCGGGCGAAACCGTGCTGGGTAACGACTTTCGGACATTCGCGGGCGGCAAAGGTGCTAACCAGGCGGTTGCCTGCGCACGCGCAGGCGGCGTGCCCACCAGTATGTTGTTGGCGCTAGGTGCTGACAGTTTTGCTGTGCCAGTTGAGGCATCGCTTAATGTTGCGGGTGTGACGCTGCATGTGCATCGCACTGAAACCATACCAACTGGAACCGCGTTTATTTGCGTATCAGACGACGGCGAAAACGCCATTACGGTTGCGCCTGGAGCCAACAGCGCGCTGCGCGCCGAGCACCTGCCCAGCCTTGTCGGTGTTTCTCATTTACTGATGCAGCTTGAAACGCCGTTGGACACCGTTGCCGCCTACAGCAAAGCTGCGCGCAAAGCAGGCGTAGCCGTGGTGCTGAATGCCGCGCCCGCGCAACCGTTGCCGGATGAACTGCTGGCCTGCGTTGACGTGCTGGTGGTTAATGAGGGCGAGCTTGCAAGTATCAGCAACTGCAGGGGCAGCGTTGCCGAATGCCTTGATCTGATGACTGATGTGCCGTGCATCGTTGTGACATTGGGCGGGCAAGGCTGCTGCGCTCGTCTCAACGGGAAGGCAAAAGGACAAACTATTTTACAAACCGCTTTTGTCATCACGCCCATTGACACCACCGCCGCAGGCGACACCTTTTGCGGCGTTCTGGTGGCAGGTCTTGCGCAACAGCAGCCGTTGTCACAAGCGCTACAGCGCTCCAGCGCAGCCGCTGCGCTGGCCTGCACGCGGGCTGGTGCGCAAGACAGCATTCCGACAAGCAGCGAGGTCGATGCGTTTTTATCAGCGCAGCGGTCTGACCCTTCAAAAGATGCTGCAGCCAATGCCGCACTTGCAAAATTTGCTGGATTCAATTTTTGATTTTGATTTTGATTTTGATTTTCGATTTGTATTTCCTAAAGCATGACCTCAAAAACACCCGTTAAAGTTATTTTCGACACCGACCCCGGCGTTGACGACGCGATGGCGCTGTACTATGCGCTGGCCCACTCCGGCATTGAGGTGGTGGGCATCACCACCACCTTTGGGAATGTCACGGTAGCGCAAGCTGCGGCCAACGCGCTGTACCTGTGCGCAATTGCTGGCCACCCCAACATCCCGGTGACGAAAGGTGTAGCCACGCCTATGGTGCGGCAAACTGAGGCCAAGTTTGACTTCATTCATGGTGCTGATGGCTTGGGCAATTTGCCAGAACGCGTGGCCACTACCAACCAGCTTGACCCTCGTACGTCCGCGCAATTTATCGTCGATATGGCGCGTGCGCAGCCAGGCGAAATCACGCTGGTGGCGGTTGGCCCGCTAGGTAATGTGGCGCTAGCACTGCAGCTTGAACCCGAGCTGCCAAAACTCTTGAGAGAAGTCATTATCATGGGCGGCGCGGTGTTAGAGCCCGGCAATGTCTCACCTGTGGCGGAAGCCAATGTGTGGAACGACCCGCACGCGGCTGATAAAGTATTTATCGCAGGCTTCAAACTCACCATGGTGGGCCTGGACGTAACGCACGAAGTCATCGTGCCGGTGGCGCTCATGAAAACCATCGCCGACAAGCAGCGCCACATCGCAACCGATGTGCTGGCCCATGCAGTGGGGTTTTATGCCAATTTTTACAGCGGCCTGTACCCACATGTGGCCAAAATCCACGGCTGCTTTGGCCATGACGTGCTGGCATTTATTTGCCTGACCAACCGCGAGCTGTTCACCATTGAATCAGGCCGTGTGCGGGTTGCGCTTGACGGCATTGCGCAAGGCCAAACCATGATGAACCGCAAGCAATTCATCGACTACCCGCAACCCGGCTGGGGCGCAGGCGTGCCGCAAACTTACGTGTGCATGGCTGTTGATGCGCCAGCTTGCCTTAAGGTGTTTGAGCAAACCTTGACGGGTAACTGGTTAGGCAAGTAAATTCTTAAAGCCAAGGAGACGCGCCATGCAACTTCCAGTGATTGACTACCGCAGCCCGACAGCCGCGCAAGATTTTTGCAGCAGCCTGCACCACACTGGCTTTGGTGTGCTGGCCAATCACCCGCTCGACCAGGCGCTGGTGCAAGCTATCTACGACGAGTGGCTGGTGTTCTTCAAAAGCGACGTCAAACACAAATATGCGCAAGACCCGGTAAAGCTCGACGGCTACTTTTCGCCCGCCATTTCAGAAACCGCCAAAAACAACACCCAGCGCGATTTGAAAGAGTTTTTTCACATTTTCCCTTGGGGTCGCTACCCGGCTGAAGTGAGCGACGCTGCGCGCCGCTACTACGCCGCAGGCAGTGCGCTGGCCGCCCAGTTGCTGACGTGGGTAGAGGAGTATTCGCCGCCAGAAGTTAAAGCAGGTTATTGCATGCCGCTGCCCGCCATGATTGACGGCTGCGACCAAACCTTGCTGCGTGTTTTGCACTACCCGCCACTGGCAGGCGCGGAAGAAGTTGGTGCCGTGCGCGCCGCAGCCCACGGAGACATCAACTTGCTCACCATCTTGCCGGCCGCCAGCGAGCCCGGCTTGCAAGTTCTAGGCAAAGACCAGCAGTGGCACGATGTGCCGTGTGACTTTGGTCTTTTAATTGTCAATATCGGCGACATGCTGCAAGAAGCGTCAGGCGGGTTTTACCCATCGACCGTTCACCAGGTGCTGAACCCAGTGGGCGAAGCCGCTACCAAATCACGCTTGTCACTGCCGCTGTTTTTGCACCCCAGGCGCGAGGTGGTGCTGTCTGGCCGCTACACCGTTGGCAGTTATTTTGACGAGCGCATGCGGGAGCTGCGCGGTGGGAAGAAGGCGGCGGCCTGACCTGTAGCTACAGCGTCCGTGATTCCTAAAAACCAATACTTTCACCGCAGAGACGCAGAGACGCAGAGACGCAGAGCAAGATGAGGAAAGACAACTGACAGTTTCTCTGCGAGCCTCCGCGTTCTCTGCGCCTCTGCGGTAATTGACTTTTAGGGTCCGCTTTGTTCGCACAGCAAGGAAAATTGCTAATATTTTGAATAAAAAAGGCTTTTAGCTCAACAAATACGGGCGCTAGCAGCTATAAATAAAATAGCGGATTGACACGCCGCTGATTGAAGCTGTTCAAGGCTCCAGCGCAATACCCACCACGCGCTCACCGCCGCCAATGCTGCCCAGAGATTTGGCCGCACCGGTTTTTAAATCAATCGTCACCCAGCGGCTGGCCATGCTGCCGTCGCTGTTCAAAGCCGCAAAGGCCACGTCGCTCAGCGCTTGAATGTCAAACGACGCGTTGTTGAACGCCATGCCCAAACTGCCGATGGTAAAAAATTGCCCTGTGTTGGGTGACACCGCAGGCATCACACCTTCGCGCGATCCTTGTGTCACCAGTGCACCAGTTGCAGCGTCCAGCGCAAAGTTGGTGGTGATTTTGGTGTCTGCTTTGTTGTAGCTGTAAGCCGCACCAACCGCCATCGGCGACTTGCCAAAGTTCAGGTCACCTGTCGCGTAGGTCAGTTTGCCGTCGGTTTGCACGCCTTCCATCGTGGTGTTGCTGTCAACGACTGCGCCTGTATCAGGGTGCAAGCGCAGGTTTTGCCCGGTGTTGCTGACCACGCGAATTCGGTCAACGGTGGGGTTGAAGTCAAAGCCAAACTGCGTGCCTTCAAGCTTCACGGCAAACGGCATGCCCACCACGGTGGCTGCCGCGGTGTCTTCATTGATGGTGTACAGCCGACCGCTGCTGCCTAGCGCGTACAGCTGGTCTTTGGCTACCCGGTAGTCAATGCCCAGCAGGGTTTCACTTGGCTGCAAGCCCGTGATGTTCAGGGTCGCCAAAATGCGGCCCGGGCGACCTGCGTTGAATTTGAGTAGTTTGTTCGAGGCCGTTACAGCGACTGCTTTTTCAGCACGCTCCATGCCTTCAGGCTCGGGTGCCATGGTGGTACAGCCTGCCAGTGCGGCTAGCGTCAGTGCTGTAATGCTGGAAACTTTGAAGAATTGGCGCATGGCGGGTCTTTCTGTGTGGTGGGAGGACTTGATGAGTCTATTACGTCTGGTTTCACAGATCGGATTCAAAAATAGCCCGCCTTTTTGCAGTCGCCGCTGCTTTGTTCCGCAAAGAGTCGATAAACTGCCGTTATGCGCATTGTGTGCGCGTAAATTTCTGAAGGGGTAAACCATGCCGCAATCACCAGCTTCTCCCGTTTTAGCCTCTCCCGTTGTGCACGGCCCACATGCGACTACTGGCGCAACTAAACGTGCAGTGAATCTCACGCTTAGCGATGCCTTGGTGTCGCTTGCCCGTGGCTACACCACCAACCTGTCAGCCACTGTTGAGGTTCTGCTGCTTGAGTACGTCGCCACGCAGCAACGTGCCAAAGCCACGCGCAAGCAGCAGGCTGAGAGCTGGTCAAAAGAGTGGAATGCACTGGGAGCGGCTGTGGGGTCGTTCGCAGACGAGCACACTACGATCTAGACAGGGAGTCATAACCGAGTGCCCCAATTTGATGTTCACCGAAATAAAGGCGCCTTGAAAGACGCTATTCCTTTCGTCGTTGTCGTGCAATCGTCACTGTTTGACGGCTACAAAAGGCGCGTGGTGGTACCGCTGGTGAGGCGGACGGTGTTGCCCCTTCAGGCTAAAAGCGCGGGGCAGCGGTTGAATCCCGAATTCTTGGTCGAAGGCATCGCCGTGGTTCTGCACCCGCTGGACATGGTGTCTGTAGCTAGTGACCAGCTTGGGCAATATGTCACGTCACTTTTGGAAAACGGTCAAAGCATCACTGATGCGCTGGACGAGTTGCTGACACGGTCTTGGGGTTGACCTTTTCAATGACTAATTGGCTGCTTGCAGTCCAATAATGACGACTGCAGTCAGCTCGCTTGGCAATTTTTAAGCTTTCAAAACTAAACATCCTTGCGTTTACGGAGTTTCAGTCCATGAATTGCGTTGATAGATGTAGCGATTCACCGCACCAAACTCAAATCTCAAAGTTATGAATCAACCTTGTGATCCCAAATTTGACACGCTTCGTACCATCAGTGGCTACTTGCTGTTGGCCATCTTTGAGGCCAGTGCCTTCGAATCTGTCCTTGGTTTCCAAGCCTCAGCGGTATAAATCCGTCTTACCACCAAGCGCTTTAAGCACAGATCCGGTAAAAAAGTTGCGCTCGATAAAAATCTCGTTTGTGACATTGGGCATCTGCAATACGGACGTCATGACAATGACAATTTTCGAGTCTGGCTGCACGATGAGCTCTTGCCCAAACAGGCCGCGCGCCTGAAAGGTGCGTGTACGGTACGGGTAAAGCCAGGTTTGATAACCGTAGCCAAAAAACTGACTGGCCTTGCGCGGCTTCAAGAAGTCAGGTTGACGCTCTGCATTGGTCGCATCCAGCACAAAATCACGCGGTACTAATTGTTTGCCATTCCAGCTTCCATCGTTAGCCAGCAGCATCCCCAGTCGGCCATAGTCTCGCAGCGTCGCGTTCATGCAGCAATTGCCCGCCTCCAATCCTGAATAGTCGATAAGCCACGAAGCGTCTGACTCCGCGCCTATCGGCTGCCATATCTTCTCTGAAAGATAACCGCTCAAGTCCCTTTTTATAGCCGCTCTTAAAACAACCCCCAGCACAAATGTTTCAGCTGAGTTGTAGTTAAAACGTACGCCTTGTGGGCTCACTGATTCCTGCACCCAGCTAACCGCTGATGCGCCGCCCCGACCACGCTGGTAAAACGACTGAGCTGTCAGCTTTGCACCGTCGGACTCTAGCCCAGGGCCTACTGTGTCGTTCCATTTCACG
The DNA here is from genome assembly GCA_031431575.1 of Polaromonas sp. Lineage (GTDB taxonomy): Bacteria > Pseudomonadota > Gammaproteobacteria > Burkholderiales > Burkholderiaceae_C > Polaromonas. The sequence continues at coordinate 5,073 of JANPDQ010000059.1, read as the reverse complement.
CCGGAGGACATACGCAATAGATTTCTAATAGTGATCTGACCCCATGCCGAGTTTTTCAGTTCAGGAGAGTACTTCTCAACCGTGTCGTCCAGCGACGTAATCAAGCCATCGCCTAGTGCGACACCAATTAACAGCGCCACGGCTGTTTTGGCCATTGAAAACGATGCAAAGCGCATGTCTGGCTTGCGGTCGTATTGATACCGTTCCACCACGATATTGTTGTCCTTGATGATCAAAAGACCAGTAACACGCTGCCGCGCCATGAAGTCATCAAGGGTAAAAGTTTTGTTGTCGAACGGGTATGAAATCTCTGGAACACGCTCGGCTTTCATAAGGGCAGACGGCGATGTAGAGGCATTTATAGTGCGTGGCCACATGACCTTTTCCATGTGGCTAAATGTGCCGACTTTGAACTCTTCAGCGAACATGGTGAAAGCTGACCCAAAACGCTGTATGGGGTAATTCCTTTCTTTGCCGAGTAGCTCTTCATCAGGTGCCGCCTGTGCGAAAGGAGAAAGCAAAATCAATACAAGGAGAAGAAAAAATTTCATAAGAACGGTGGTGAGGTTGTACGCAAGCAATGCTGAAAAGGTGCAAGCGAAAAAGCTACTGCTGTTAGTTGATGTTGTGAGTTGTCAAATCTCGACGTTATCAATCAACCTTGTATTGCCCAGCTTGGCCGCCCCCAGTACCACCAGCGGCTGGGTAGCTAGGTCGCCCCAAGGCGGCATCAGGTCGGCGCGGCGGCGCACAGTCAGGTAGTCGGGTTTCCAGCCGCGCCTTGCCAGCGCTTGCATGGCTTGGGCTTCTAGCGCTGGCAGGTCATGTGGGGTGGCGGCTTTGGCGGCGCTGCCCAAGGCGTGCAGGGCTTTTGACAACTCAACCGATTCCTGCCTTTGCGCTTCATTTAAATAACTGTTGCGTGACGACAGCGCCAAGCCATCGGCGGCGCGCTGGGTTTCGCCCGCCAAAATCTCGATCGGCAACGCAAATTGCTGCACCATACGGCGCACCACCATGACCTGCTGGTAGTCCTTTTTGCCAAAGGCCGCCACCCCGCCGGGCATGCCTGCATACACGCATGAAAACAACTTTAGCACCACAGTACTCACGCCAATGAAAAAGCCAGGCCTGAAGTGACCTTCCAGAATATCGCCCAAGTCAGTGGCAGGGTGAACCTTGTAGGTTTGCGGCTCCGGGTACAGCTCCTTTTCACGCGGAGCAAACAGCACGTTGCAGCCTGCTGCCTCCAGCCGCTGTGCATCGGCGTCCAGCGTGCGCGGGTAGCTGTCAAAGTCTTCATGCGGCGCAAACTGCAGGCGGTTCACAAAAATGCTGGACACCGTGATGTCGCCCAGTGGCTTGGCTTCTTTCACCAATGCAATGTGTCCGTCATGCAGGTTGCCCATGGTGGGAACAAATGCCGGGCATTTAAACCCGCTGAGCTTTTCACGCAGGTCGGCAATGGTGTGGACGATGTGCATTTTTGTCTCCTCTTTTTGTAGTGAGTCTGCCGAGCGATTAAATCCAGCTTCCAACGCAAAGGCGCAAAGATGCAAAGGCCGCAAAGAAATTGACGAGAGCCGTCACTTTGCGTTCTTTGCGCTTTTGCGTCTTTGCGTTGGAAACTTGTCCCTTGCGGGCTGTTTAGTTATAGGCCGTTTAAATTTTGATCACCAGGCATGTGTCGCATTGACCGGAAAGCTGCCGCCTTTCACCGCCGCCACATAGGCCGCCATGGCGCCGCGCACACTGCCCGCATCTGCCATGAAGTTGTGTACAAACTTTGGCATTTTGCCTAGGTTCATGCCCAACATATCGTGCAACACCAGCACCTGGCCCGCGCATCCGTTGCCTGCGCCTATGCCGATGGTGGGGCAGTTATTTAGCGTTTTTGTGAGCGCTGTGGCCAATACCTCGGGCACCATTTCAAGTACCAGCATGGCCGCGCCTGCGTCTTGCAGGGCGCTGGCTTCGCGCTTTAATTTGGCGGCCGCTTCATCCGTTTTGCCCTGCACACGGTAGCCACCCAAGGCGTGAACCGTTTGCGGTGTCAGCCCTAAGTGAGCACAAACGGGTATGCCGCGCTCGACCAGAAAATGCACCACCTCGGTCGTCCAGCCGCCGCCTTCAAGTTTGACCATGTGAGCGCCCGCCTGCATGATGACCGTTGCGCTGCGCAGGGCTTGCTCTTTAGATTCGTGATACGTGCCAAACGGCAAGTCGCCAATCAGCCAGGCTGTAGCCTGCGAGCGGCGCAGACCGTTGGCCACGCATTCAGTGTGGTGGCGCATCGTCTCCAGCGTCACGCCCACGGTGCTGGTCAGTCCTTGGCAAACCATGCCCAGCGAGTCGCCGACCAAAATGCATTCAACGCCCGCTGCATCGGCCACAGCGGCAAAAGTTGCATCGTAGGCGGTGAGCATGGTGATTTTTTCACCAGCTGCGTGCATCTCACGCAGGCGCGGCAGGCTGATGGGCTTGCGGGCGGATGGCGTGGAGGTGGGGCTCAATGTGCCGTAGGGGCTCGCGGGTGTATTGGCGGGGGTGCTGGTTTGCGTCATGTGGCAGTCCTGATTGAAGAGGGCAGTCTAACGAGATTTGTGTTCGTTTTAGCGCGTTTCAGGTGCTGAACGCTGCATGCCCAGACGCGCCAGCAAGGTCACATCCGCTTCAGTGTCCGGGTTGCCGGTGGTCAGCAGCTTGTCGCCATAAAAAATAGAGTTGGCACCCGCTAAAAAGCACAAGGCCTGTACTCCATCACCCATTTGTTGGCGGCCTGCCGACAGGCGCACACGCGCGGTCGGCATGGTGATGCGGGCCACGGCAATGGTGCGTACAAATTCAAACGGGTCCAGGTCGGGCTGACTGGCCAAAGGCGTGCCTTCTACCTTGACCAGATTGTTGATGGGTACGGATTCAGGGTACGGCGTGAGGTTGGCGAGTTCTGCCACCAGGCCTGCTCGTTGGCGACGGGTTTCGCCCATACCGACGATGCCTCCACAACAGACCTTGACGCCCGCGCTGCGTACTCTGGCCAGGGTGTCCAGCCTGTCCTGGTAGTCGCGCGTGGTGATGATGTCGCCGTAAAAATCTGGCGCGCTGTCCAGGTTGTGGTTGTAGTAGTCCAAGCCCGCGCTTTGCAGAGTTTGCGCATGGCCGTCTTCCAGCATGCCCAGCGTGGCGCACGTCTCCAGCCCCAGCGCTTTGACGGTGCGCACCAGCTCAGCCACTTTTTCAATGTCACGGTCTTTCGGGCTGCGCCAGGCCGCGCCCATGCAAAAACGGGTGGCGCCTGCAGCTTGCGCAGCCGTTGCGGCCACCAGCACGTCGGCAGGGTTCATCAGCTTGCTGGCTTCAACGCCTGTGTCGTAACGCGCAGCCTGCGGGCAGTAACTGCAGTCTTCTTCACAGCCGCCGGTTTTGACCGACAGCAGCGTGGCAAATTCAACGCGGGTGGGGTCGAAGTTGTCACGGTGCACGGTTTGGGCGCGGTGCATCAGTTCGGGGAAGGGCAGGTTGAACAGCGCTTCAATCGCGTCAACGCTCCAGCGGGCCATTGCGTTTGACGCGCTTGAAGCGTTTGGTGATCCACCTTGTTTGCGCGGTGGGTGGAGCGTGATGGTTTGTTCAGTTGCAGTGATCATATTTTGTGAAGTATCTCAAGGTTGTTGTACGGGTACGCTGGAGCGCTCTTCTTTAATTCGGTTTTCAAGGTTGACAAACACCAGCCTGGGCGCAAACCCGTCGATTTCTTTGTCCTCAAGTTGCGCAAATGCGGCAATGATGACCAAATCACCCACTGATGCGCGCCGGGCCGCTGAGCCGTTGACGGAGATGATGCGGCTGCCGCGCTCGGCACGAATGGCGTAGGTGACAAAGCGCTCGCCGTTGTTGATGTTCCAGATGTGAACCTGCTCGTTCTCACAGATGTTGCTGGCGTCCAGCAGGTCTTCGTCAATCGCGCAGGAGCCTTCGTAGTTCAGCTCGCAGTGGGTGACGCTGGCGCGGTGGATTTTGGATTTGAGCAGAGTGCGAAACATGGACAACTGTTGGTAACTGTGGATAACTGTTGGTAAGGGTGAATGTAAGTAGTGCTGGGAAAAATGCAGGATTCAAAGTAGCGCAAACAAGCCGGACGAAATCAGCGACACAATACGGGCGATTACTTGGTTGCTGTCAACACCCGCTGCACCGCACATGCTGGGCGCAAGTCTAGGTTAGTTTTTATTCCAATTGGTTATGAAGAATTCATTTAATTTCTCTGAAGAGTCTGTTAACGCGCTTGCCCGGGCTGATGCCGCCCGTGCGTTGGCTGAAGATGTAGGTGATGGCGATTTGACCGCTGGCCTGATTGATGCTGGGCGCAGCGCAGCCGCGCAGGTGCTGGCGCGCGAAAGTGCCGTGATTTGCGGCTGCGCCTGGGTACAGGCGGCCGTATTGCAACTGGACCCCCAAGCCCACATCACCTGGCATGTGCGCGACGGTGAGCGCTGCGAGGCCAACCAGGTCGTGCTGGAGCTAAAGGGGCGGGCGCAGGCACTGCTGACAGCTGAACGCACCGCGCTTAATTTTTTGCAGCTCCTCAGTGCTGTGGCTACCAAAACAGCCACGTATGTTGAGGCCGTCAAGGGCACACAGGCAAAAATCGTAGACACCCGCAAAACCCTGCCCGGCCTGCGGCTGGCACAAAAATACGCGGTGCGCATGGGTGGCGGCACCAACCACCGCATTGGCCTGTATGACGCGGTGCTGATCAAGGAAAACCATATTGCTGCAGCGGGCGGCATTGCCCAGGTGCTGGCGCGTGCTGCAGTTGTAGCTGCGCAGGCCGATTTTGTTCAGATTGAGGTTGAAACCCTGAGCCAGCTCGCGCAGGTGCTGGATGCCGGTGCGCGCATGGTGCTGCTAGACAACTTGGATTTGGCGCAGTTGCGTGAGGCGGTACGCATCAACCAGGGCCGGGCCAGCCTTGAAATATCGGGCGGCGTAACTTTGGAAGGCTTGCGCACCCTGGCTGAAACCGGGGTAGACCGCATATCCATTGGTGGCCTGACCAAAGACGTCAAAGCG
>JANPDQ010000058.1:0-10165 GCA_031431575.1 Polaromonas sp. | reverse complement strand
GAAGCACGCCTTTCCATGGTCGAAGTGCTCCCCTCACCCAGCCTCTTCTTCGCTGGCATGGAAGGCGCGCGCCTGCCGATAGCCGTCGCCCACGGCGAAGGCTTCGCCAATTTCAACCCTGCGCACGGCGGAAGGGGCGATGCCAGCAAAGTCATCCCCGCGATGCGCTTCACAGACAACCAAGGCGCAGCCACAGAGCAGTATCCCGCCAACCCCAACGGCAGCCCCAATGGCCTTACCGCAGTCACCACAAAAGATGGCCGCTTCACAGCCCTCATGCCCCATCCCGAGCGCGTTTTCCGCAACATACAAATGAGCTGGAGCAACGAAGATATCAACGCCCACAGCCCGTGGATGCAGATGTGGCGCAATGCGCGAGAGTGGGTGAACGCATAAACTTAAGGCCTCATAACCAATCAAGCGGCGTTTACTCTCACGCGCTAAATTCAGATAAATATCAGATTGTTTTTTGCTAAGCTGTGCGCTTTAAACAAGGTTAACTTAGCCGTTCCCTATGTTGTGTCAATATCGTCGTATAAATTTAGTGCAATACACGAGGCTGTTTACCAAATTGCAGAAACCGCCCTGACTAAGCACTTGACTCGGGAAGATATTTTGAATACTATAAGTAGCATTATGACAGCGCAAGCATTTATCGAAGCAAAAAAAATACTTGGCTCACCCGCCTATGAGAATCAAGGAGTAGCTATTTATCACGGTGATTGTATTGAAGCCCTAAGATTGCTACCAGAGAAAATCGCAAACCTGACTGTTACATCCCCACCGTATAACATCGGTAAAGAGTATGAATCTCTCATTGAAACTTCAGATTACGTTCGATGGAGCATTAAATGGATGGAAGAAATCCATCGAGTTACTGCCGATGACGGTTCTTTTTGGTTGAACTTAGGTTACTTCGAGGTAGCCAATAAAGGATTGGCCGTGCCGATAACTTACCTGTTGTGGGACAAAACGAAGTTCTATCTTTTACAAGAAGTTATTTGGAATTACGCTGCTGGTGTCGCTTGCAAAACGCGATTTTCTCCAAGAAATGAGAAGCTCCTCTGGTATGTCAAGAATAAGCTCCAATACACATTTAACTTAGACGAAGTGCGAGATCCTAACGTTAAGTACCCAAATCAAAAAAAGAATGGGAAATTGAAATGTAACCCTCTCGGAAAAAATCCGTCAGATGTTTGGCAAATTGCAAAAGTAACTTCTGGAACAAATAGATCCTCAAAAGAAAGAACATCACACCCAGCACAATTTCCAACCGCAATGATTGCGCGAATTATTAAATCAAGTAGCAATTCAGGTGATTTGGTCATTGATCCGTTCATGGGATCAGGCAGCACTGCAGTTACCGCTCTAGCATACGGTCGAAATGTAATTGGCTTTGAACTAGAACAAAAGTATATTGAAATTGCTAAAGAACGAATTGACAAGCACTACTATGAAGAGAATCTGCTTAGGTCACAGTCAGTATTAGCCCTGGATGTATAGTGTTTTCATTTTCAAATCGTACGTTTCTGGTGCAAGTCTAGCTTGTTGACCAGTTTCTGAGGTCTGACCAATCCAATCCGTGTGGTCTAGCCAACCAAATCTTATTTTCAGTATCTTTGGGCGTATGACTTGCTCTGTTATTTTTTCAAAGTTAACAGTTAAGTAATAGCCGTCTTTACTTTTTTTGTTTGCAGTCGAAGCTTGAGCGTAGCTTCTATTTCCAAATATTTGGTTTGGATTTGACGAGGTCTTCAACTCAATCGAAAACGCTACATCAGGAATGTACACAATGTCTTTATCGTCTTTTCTTTTCTCTCGTTGCCAGACACTAGGATAACTAGCAACAATTTCTGCTGGAATTAATTCATGCAATAAAGCTCCGACTACTTGCGGCTTCGGAAATATGTGCTCGCCGATTTTTAGATTATGTCGGCCGATACTCGATGTAAACAAATTATCCCAAGCCGCCAAGCAAAAGTTCACTATCTCGGTTTGGTTCAAGGGATGTGAATCAATCATTTTCTGAGTGATTTTTGGCCAAGCAGATTTGTCAGCCGCTGCGTAAGGTGAAATATTATTTCTCATTCAATTTCCAGAAGAAGTTCTGAAGAACTGACAGACAACGCTTTGGCTATTGCGACGATGTTTTGAAGACTTATATTTCGCTCCCCTCTCTCAACGGACCCGATATAAGTTCTATGTACGCCAGAGTAACTAGCGAGTTCTTCTTGAGACAAACCAAGCGCTAAACGTAATTTACGTATTTTCCGACCTAGCTTTTCATATACTGTCTGCATATTTCAATCTTCGTGAATTGAACACTATGCGTCTACAGACTATAAGTAGCACATAGGTGAAGGCGAAGCAGGTGGTAACGCTTGATTATTTATGAATAAACGACTTGCAACCGGCGTAGCTCTTCATCAAAAATTCGCCATAACGACAGAGCGAATCCCTTTATCCGCAGCAAACACATGTTCCACATGCAATGAAGCAAGCGTGATATTTTGCGATGTCATGAAGGTTGAGAAGATGCTGGAGAGCTCGATCTCGCCGTATTGAGTGCTGAAGCGCGTAGTGAGCAAAGGAGTCATTTGCTTTGGTCATTGCGTCAAAGTCTTTTTGTCCAAGCTGTGCTGAAACTGCGCGGCAATCAGCTCCATGCGCTCAGCGATTGCTGGCATCACGCTCGCGTCATCACGCAGATGCGCGAGGATGGCGGGGGCGACTTCTTCAAAGTTAGTGATGTGCTTGGCAATGCCTTCGGGATGCAAGAATGCATCGAGCAAATTGATAGTCGCATCGCGAGGCAAATCAGCCATAGCTGACATGAACATGGCGGCCATGCGCATCAAAGACAACCACGTCGCAAGTACGACAAACTACCCGCCCCAACTCCCAACGGCAGCCCCGGCGGCCTCACCGCAGTCACCACGCCAGACGGCAGATTCACCGCCATGATGCCCCACCCCGAGCGCGTTTTTCGCAACGTGCAAATGAGCTGGACAAACCAAAACATTGACCAGCACAGCCCGTGGATGCAACTGTGGCGCAATGCGCGTAAGACGGTAAACTAAGCTACTTTTTCAATACCACTCAACACAATGGCCACAAGTCTGCTAGCTCTCCTCGACGATATTGCCACTATTCTTGACGACGTGGCCGTCATGACCAAAGTCGCAGCCAAAAAAACTGCCGGTGTCTTGGGCGACGACTTGGCGCTGAACGCACAACAAGTCTCTGGTGTGAAAGCTGAGCGTGAGCTGCCCGTGGTGTGGGCTGTGGCCAAAGGCTCGGCGGTGAACAAGCTGATCTTGGTGCCAGCCGCATTGGCGATTAGCTACTTTATACCTTGGCTCATCACGCCGCTATTGATGGTGGGCGGTGCGTATTTGTGCTTTGAAGGGTTTGAAAAAATCGCCCATAAGTTTTTGCACAGCAAAGAAGAAGACGCTGCACACGAAGACAAAATGATGAAGGCGCTTGAGAATCCAGAAATTGACTTCGTTGCCTTAGAAAAAGACAAGATCAAAGGAGCTATCCGTACCGACTTTGTGCTCTCAGCTGAGATCATTGTGATTGCGCTAGGCACTGTGGCCACCGCCACGTTTACCAAGCAAGCCAGCGTGGTCACGGCCATTGCAGTAGTGATGACGGTTGGTGTGTATGGTTTGGTGGCCGGCATTGTCAAGCTAGATGACCTGGGCCTGTATTTGCTGCAAAAAACAAGCCGCACCGCCCGCGCCATAGGCCACGGCATTATGTGGTTTGCACCCAAGCTGATGAAAACCTTGTCGATTGTCGGCACCGCCGCCATGTTCATGGTGGGCGGGAGCATTTTGATTCACGGCTTTCCGTCTCTAGCGCATGCGACTGAGGGCTTGGTGGCCAACTGGGGCTGGATGAAAGTGGTAGTCTCAACCTTCATAGACGCGATGGTCGGTATTGCAGCGGGCGCTGTATGTGTTGCGCTGTTTATGATGGTGCAGAAGTTTCGGCCTAAAAAATAGACTGCTTGATCTACGAGCAGTGCGCGTTAATGCATTGATATTTCGATGACGGTGGTTGATTTTGTTTCTCGCGTCATCGAAATGACTGAGTCACAAGTTCCATCGCAGTGGTGCGACAGGTGCAGCTCTGGAACAGAGTCTCCATCCAAATCTGCATAGGCCACCACCTTGCCTTCGTGCTCTCGCACAGACGTAATACTGCCACGCAGCATCGTTGCGATGATGAAGTACTTTCTTTCAACATAGCCATCGTCGGTAGTTTTCCAGGGCAGTACATAAAACTTCGACAAGCTATTTTTTGGTTCAATCACTAAAGCATTCTTAAGGCGATTTTGATTGAAAACTGCATTGTATTTTTTGAATTTTTGCGGCATCTCGTTACGCAACACGCTGAGATCAGTTCCAATCAACGGGCGCACAGTCCAGCTTGGAGCCGTAAACGGACGAACTGAATACAGCAAAGCATGCGCTAGGTTGCCCAGTGGCTTGCGAGCTTTGATTTGCAGCTCAAGCACGTTGCCGTGTGTATTGGTCACGTCATTGGCGCGCGTGCACTCAAAACGCTGCGTTCTTCCCAGCACCCACAGCGGTCCATTGCCTGCGCAAACGCGTTGAATGTCAGCTAAGTCTTTGGCTGATGATTCCGAGGACAAAAACACATTGGTTGAATAGCCCAAGAAATATCCGCCAGAGATGCTAGCTGATGGAGGCGTATCGGCCCATGCGGTGGAAGTCTGCAGACCTAAACAAGCACCCAATGCATACAGCCAACTCAGTGCGCAGCGCGGATTCATGAAAATGCACTCATGCAAAGAACATAGCAATACCAGCTTGGGTGGCTATATAGACAATGTGCATGAATCGCAGTTATTTATTCGTGCAAACAAACGGTGTGCGGTCTTGCGTGACGCCTTTGGCAATATCACCTGTTTCGTCTTTGGTTACGCGGTAGTTGCCACCAGTTGCATAGGCTGACAAGCGAATGCGTGCCCAGCCGCTGCCGTCATAGCTAAATTCTGCCAACCCTTCGGCAGTACAGGTCCACTTTTTGACAATAGGAGCCGTAGGGGCAGTGACGGCCTCTGTCTTGGTGACCTCAGCTGCTGCGCTGGGGCTGGGGCTGGGGCTGGCAGTTTGTGCCATTGCAGCTGAGTTCATGGTTAAAACTATGACAGCAACAACAGATACAGTCGAAAAAATAGATTTCATGGGTTTCAATTTTTAACTAGATTCGTGGGGTTTTTAATCTCAAAATCGTATTCTCGTAGCCTTAATCGAGCGGCTTAATCCCCATCTCGGCCGCCAGCTTCACCCACTTTTGCGTATCACCTTCAACACGCTTTTTAAAGTCTTCTGGCGTGCCAGTGGCAGCGTCCATCGACAGGCCAGCCAAGCGTTCTTTGGCGTTGGGCGTGGCGGCTGCTTTGGCCAGGGCGGCGTTGAGTTTGTCGATGATGGGTTTGGGCGTGCCTGCGGGGGCTAGCACGCCAAACCATTGCTCGTAGTCCATGCCTTTGACGCCCAGCTCGGCCAGGGTGGGCACATCGGGGTAATCAGAGTCGCGTTTGGCGGTGGTCACGGCCAGCATTTTGAGCTTGCCAGATTTAAAGTGCACGGCAGCGCTGGCCATGGTGGTGAGCATGAGGTCGGTTTGGCCGCTGATTAAATCAATCAGTGCGGGCGAGCTGCCGCGATAAGGCACGTTGGTAAACTGCGCGCCCGAGCCTGCACGCATCATCTCTACCACTACCGAGCCCGAACCGATCATGGCCATGGTGACTTTGCCGGATTGGGACTTGGCAGCGTCTAGCACTTTGGTGGCGACGATACGGTTAATGCCCTCGGGCGTGGCCTTGACCGTTTGCAGCGCAGTGCCCACGGTTTTGTCGACAAACGCGGGGTTGCCAAACAGGAACGCTGGTGTGCGCGCCAGCAGGCCCACGGGCGTGAAATCTTTCACCGCGTCATAGGGCATTTTGCGGGTGTAGATGGGCGCGGTGGTGTGAAAAATATCGACCAGTACCAGCGTGTAGCCATCTGCCGCAGACTTGGCGACAAAATCGGTGCCGATGATGCCGTTGGCACCACCTTTGTTGTCCACCACCATGCTTTGGCCGAGCAATGTACCCATCTCTTGCGCCACCAGCCTGCCTGCGGCGTCAGAGCTACCGCCCGCTGGGAAAGGCACCACAAGTTTGATGGGCTTGAGGCCCGGAAACTCCTGCGCCATGCTGGGCATTGCAGCAGCCACTGCCACAGCGCCCATAACGGCAGAAAAACGACGGCGAGAGAAAGACAACATAGACATAAGCGGTTCACAGTTTCAAACAAAAATTCAGTCTATCAGCTAAACCGCATCAAATAAGCCTGCTCTCGCGTGGCGGCCTCATCGTTTAAACTGGCTTGACGAGTGACGTATTTTTTATGACGTATTTTTTATAACGCATTGTTCATGACACCTATTTTGCCCACAGCTTTGCCACATCGTCTAGTCCGCTTTGACCGCCTAGACGCCCTGCGCGGCGCGGCGATGGTGTGGATGACGGTGTTTCATTTTTGCTTTGATCTGAACCAGTACCAATGGATTCGCCAAGACTTTTACCGTGACCCGTTTTGGACCTGGCAGCGGACCTGCATCGTCACAATGTTTTTGCTCTGCGCAGGCACAGGCCAGGCCGTGGCCCTGCACCAAGGCCAAACTTGGCGGCGCTTCTTGCGGCGCTGGGCACAAGTAGCGCTGTGCGCACTGCTGGTGACCGCTGGCTCGTATCTGATGTACCCCAAGAGTTTTATTTACTTTGGCGTACTGCACGGTATTGCCGCCATGCTGATTATTGTGCGGCTCACAGCGCACTGGGGCGCGTGGTTGTGGCTCGCTGGTGCGCTGGCTATTACTTCTAAATTTGTAGCAAACTATCTAATATCCACGTCGGAAAACCTCTTATTTTTTAACCTAAAAGCGTTTAACTGGATTGGCTGGATATCAGCCAAGCCAATCACCGAAGACTATGTGCCGATCATGCCGTGGCTGGGTGTGATGTGGTGGGGTGTGGCGGCAACACAGTGGCTGCTGCGCGAGCGGCCTGGTGTGTTGACGGGTGCTGTGCCGAGTGGGGCGCGTTGGTTGGCGTGGCTCGGTGGCTGGAGCTTGGTGTACTACATGGTGCATCAGCCGGTGATGATCGGGCTGTTGGAGGTGGTGCAAAGGGTACGGTAACTGGCGAGATGACGTGCTACCCGTAGCTTCGTCAAAGGGTACGTTTTCAATACCGGTAGCGCCCACATTAATCAGATCAAGTGTGTGGGTGTCCCTCTCGCCGGGCGTAAGGGTATCGCCCGTGCCAGGCGAGAGGAACACCCGCACACGCAGACACCAACTCAGCGCACCACCTGAGCGCATTCAAAAGACCTGCGCAACACACGTCCGCTCAATCACTCGCTCATCGCCTAAAACGATCAAGGCAAACAGCAACTCGTCCAAACTGGCAGCGCGCGCCGTGCGCCGGGCCAGCAGCGGTGTGGCTTGCGGGTTTAAAACGACAAAATCTGCGTCACACCCCACTGCCAAATTGCCCACTACCCCCGCCAAACCCAGCGCCTGCGCCGCGCCTGCGGTGTGCTGCCACCACAACTGCTGCGGGCTCAGACTGATGGCTTGCTTAGGCTTGCCACCGGTTAAAGCAGACGAGCGCGCAACATAGTAGGCCGCCAGCATGGTTTTAAAAGGTGACAGCGAGGTGCCGCCGCCTACGTCGCTGGCCAGGCCGTGCAACATGCCGCGGCCTTGTGCATGGCCTGCAGCCGCTGCAAAGTCAAAAAATCCACTGCCTAAAAACAAGTTGCTCGTTGGGCACACCGCTGCTGCCGCGCCGCGCTGGCGCATCAGCGCGCGGTCGGCGGCGTCAAAATGAATACAGTGGGCATACACGCTGCGCTCTTTGAGCAAGCCGTAGCTGTCGTACACACTCAAATAGCTGCCAGATTGAGGAAACAGCTGCTTGGCCCAAGCTATCTCGTCGATGTTTTCAGCCACATGCGACTGCACCCACACGCTGGGGTATTTGGCGGCCAGCTGCCCTGCCCCGCGCAGCTGCGCATCGCTGCAGGTAGGCGCAAAGCGCGGGGTGATAGCGTAGCCTAGCCTGCCCTGACCGTGCCAGCGCTCAATCAGCGCCTCGGTGTCGATGAGCGACTGCTCGGTGTCGTCGCGTACGCCATCGGGGCAGTTGCGATCTTGCAGACATTTGCCAGTGATGATGCGCTGGCCACTGACCTGCGCCGCCTCAAACAGCGCGTTAACCGAAGCCACATGTGATGTGGCAAAGGTGAGCGCAGTCGTAACGCCGTTGCGCAGCAGTTCTGCTACAAAAAAGCTAGCGCACTCCTGAGCAATAGCGTCGGAAGAATAGCGTTTTTCCTCAGGAAAAGTATAGTTCTCTAGCCAGGGCAGCAGGCCGTCTGCCGGTGAGCCGATGACGTCGATCTGCGGGTAGTGCACATGCATGTCCACAAACCCAGGGGCGATGATGCGGCCTGGCCAGTACTGTGTGGGTACGTCTGGGTAGCTTGCGCGCAGGCTGCTGTAGGCGCCACTTGCGGCCACTTTGCCATCTACGCCCACCACCAGCAAAGCGTCTTCGTCATAGATCGCGTGGCCATCTAGGTCAAAGCGCAGCAGCGCCGCGCGATAGGCTTGGGGGCCAATAGAGGAGTGTGGAGGTATAGAAGTGTTCACACCTCTATTTTGCTATCTTTCCCAGCACCCCAGCGACTAAAAAGTTCATATTAAGAATTTGCTCGTCGCTCAGGGCGGTGCCCCCAGTGATGACCACTCGGCCTTCGTTGTCCAGCACATCAAAGCGTTTGGCCAAAAATGGCAGCAGCGCGCCGATGCGCATATCGTTTTGGTAGCCTTCGACTTCTCTGCGTAAGGTATAAGGCACCTTGGAACCGAAGCCGTCTACCCGCACCATGCCTTGGCGCGTACCGCCCCACACGCGGCCGCTTTGCCAGGTGCCGTCGATTGCGGCTTTGACGCGGCTGGTGTAGTAGTCGCCCCATTGGTGGGTCACGGCAATGATCTGCGCATCTGGCGCGACTTTGCGCATGTCAGAGTGGTAGGCCACGGCCATCACGCCCTTTTCTTGCGCGGCCACCATCACGGCGTTCGAGCCGGTGTGAAACGCCAGCACATCAGCGCTTTGGTTGATCAGGCTCAAGGCAGCCTCGCGCTCGCGTGCGGGGTCAAACCATGCGTTCAGCCACACCACTTTGACCTGCGCCTTGGGGTTGACCGAGCGCATGCCCAAAGTAAAAGCGTTGATACCCTGTAACACCTCGGGGATAGGAAAGCCCGCCACATAGCCCGCCATATTGGTTTTAGTCATGCGCCCGGCTGCAATGCCTGCAAGGTAACGGCCCTCGTAATAGCGTGCGTTGGCCACAGCTACGTTAGCAGCCGTTTTGTAGCCGGTGATGGATTCAAACTTCACATCAGGAAAGTCTTTGGCTACTTTGAGCGTAGGCTCCATGTAGCCAAAGCTGGGGGTAAAAATAAGCTTGTGACCTTGAGATGCCAGTTCGCGTATCACGCGCTCAGCATCGGCACCTTCGGCAACATTTTCTACGTAGGTCGTTTTAACTTGGCTGCCTAGCGCTGCGTCGACAGCTTTGCGGCCTTCGTCGTGTTGGCGCACCCAGCCGGCTTCGGTCAAGGGGGCCACATACACAAAGCCCACTTTTAGCGGCTGCACAGTTGCATTGGGTTTAGACGTTTGCTGGGCCAAGGTTTGGCACAGCGCGGTGGTGGTAAAACAGGCGGCGACGGCACTGACGAGCCAGATCGCGGCGAGGTTTTTATACATGGTAGTCCTCTACATGGCTCTGGATAATGAAGGCGCTTGCGTTACAGAGCATGACAAGCGAGGGTGTATTTTAACTTGCTAAGCTGTGCAAGTTTTAGAGCTTGCGTACTTGGATTGTTTCATGTCCACGGTTTGTGTTATTACACCTCGCTGTCGCGCAGCAATGTACTAGGGTGGCTTGAAGGCACTTTTACTAATTAAAAGTGCCTGATTAGCCAGATGCCTCAGATGCTGAAAAATAACCGTTCGTGCTGAGCTTGTCGAAGCCCTCATAAACCCTTCGACAAG
>JANPDQ010000057.1:0-10479 GCA_031431575.1 Polaromonas sp. | reverse complement strand
CGGTTGTTCAGCGACACAACTTTGACTGGCGTCTTGTACTGAAAGCATGTCGACAGCTCTTGAATACACATTTGAATCGAGCCTTCGCCAGTGATGCAAAACACCTCCGATTCAGGCTTGGCCAGCTTGATGCCCATGGCGTACGGCAAACCCACACCCATGGTGCCCAAGCCGCCTGGATTGATCCAGCGGCGCGGCTGGTCAAACTTGTAGTACTGCGCCGCCCACATCTGGTGCTGGCCAACGTCAGACGTGATGTAAACATCATCGTCTTTGGTCATGTTCCACAGCGTTTCCACCACGTACTGCGGCTTGATGGTGCTGCCATCGCCCAGGCTGTACTTCATGCAGTCGCGCTTGCGCCAGGTGCCAATCGTTTCCCACCAGCCGCCTAATGCGTTGGTATCAGGTTTGAGGCCGGATTCCTTGATCATGGAAATCAACTCGGTCAGCACGTCTTTGACGTCGCCGACGATTGGAATATCGACCTTCACGCGCTTGGAAATGCTCGATGGGTCAATATCAATGTGGATGATCTTGCGTTCGTTTTGGGCAAAATGCTTTGGGTTGCCGATCACGCGGTCGTCAAACCGCGCGCCGACCGCCAGCAGCACGTCGCAGTTTTGCATGGCGTTGTTGGCCTCGTACGTGCCATGCATGCCCAACATACCGAGAAATTTAGGGTCGCTGGCCGGGTAAGCGCCCAGGCCCATCAGCGTATTGGTGCAAGGGTAGCCCAGCATGTCAACCAGCGTGCGCAGCTCGGCTGACGCGTTGCTCAGCAGCACGCCGCCACCGGTGTAGATGTACGGGCGCTTGGCCGACATCAACAACTGCAGCGCCTTGCGAATTTGCCCACCGTGGCCTTTGCGTGATGGGTTATAGCTGCGCATTTCAACCGTAGCTGGGTAGCCGGTGTAGGCCACTTTGTTGAACGACACGTCTTTGGGAATGTCCACCACTACCGGGCCAGGACGGCCGCTGCGGGCGATGTGAAAGGCTTTTTTCATCGTCTCGGCGATGTGTTTGGCGTCTTTCACCAAAAAATTGTGCTTGACGATGGGCCGGGTGATACCAACCGTGTCACATTCCTGGAAGGCATCCAGGCCAATCGCGTGGGTAGGCACCTGGCCGGTGATGATGACCATCGGAATGCTGTCCATATACGCGGTAGCAATGCCGGTGATGGCATTTGTCACGCCTGGGCCAGACGTGACCAAAGCAACGCCAACGTCACCCGTGGCGCGCGCGTAGCCGTCGGCGGCATGCACCGCGGCCTGCTCATGGCGCACGAGCACGTGTTGAATCGTGTCTTGCTTGTAAAAAGCGTCGTAAATATGCAAAACCGCACCGCCGGGGTAACCCCAGATGTACTTGACGTTTTCAGCCTGCAGGGATTTAACGAGAATTTCCGCGCCGCGCAAATCCTGGGGACTGGCTTGGGAATTTGATTTTGCGTTTGAATTTGCAGACGCTGCTGCAGCTGAAGCGACTTCAGCTTTCGTGATTTCCATGATGAACCTTTGTGAATTTCTCTGACGAAATACCGTGGGTGCCTTTTTGCCAGCTCTCGTGAAGCAGCGCCAAGACTTAAGACCAAAACCAAGGGCGGGCATTTCGCCCGCCGAGTCGTGACCCGTTTGCCGTTTGAATTGCAACGCCTATTATGGCATTTTCATGTTGCGCGCCAGCCATTGACCGCGCGCAAACCGCCAAAACACGCCCCATAGGTGCGATAATTTTTGGACAGCGCCTAAAAAAACTACTGCGCGAGACAAACCGGAACCTGCACCCTTTGGCCACCGAACAAGAACTCTCCGAATTTCTGAAAAGCGTTGAAAAACGCGCATTCAAGCGCAGCGTGTACCACACCCGGGACGAAGAAGCTGCACTCGATATTGTTCAAGATTCAATGATGAAACTGGCGCACAGCTACGGCGACAAGCCCCCGGCCGAGCTGCCCATGCTGTTTCAAAGGATTTTGGCCAACACCACGCTCGACTGGTTTCGCCGCCGCAAAACCCGAAACGCCCTTTTTTCCAACCTGAGCGACTTTGAATCTGCAGGAGATGAAGGAGATTTCGATATTCTGGAAACTTTAGAGCTGCAAAGCAACTCAGAGGGCACAGAAAGCGCGCAGGACGCTACCGAGCGGGCGCAAATATTGCTGCAGATTGAAGACGCCATAAAACTGCTCCCAGGTCGTCAACGAGAAGCGTTCTTGATGCGTTACTGGGAGGAGATGGATGTGGCTGAAACCGCGCTTGCCATGGGCTGTTCTGAAGGTAGTGTGAAAACGCACTGTTCCAGAGCTGTTTTAGCTCTCAGCAAGGCCATGACCGCCAAAGGATTGAAATTATGATGAATTCACAACACAGCCGAGCCGAAATTGCCCAAGACCGTTTTGCATTTAAAGCCACGTCTTACTTGTCTGCCGCCAACGCCGATTTACCGCACGACATTTCCGAGCGCCTTCGGGCCGCCCGAGTGCAAGCTGTAGCCAAACGCAAAATCACCAAACCGCAAACCGCAACCAGCTTGAATACGTCTGGCGTTAGCGCTTCCCTGACCTGGGGCAACGCAGAGGGCATGGGGTTTTGGGGCTGGGCAGGCTCTTTTATGCCGCTGGTGATGCTGGTGGTGGGCTTGCTGGTGATTGACAGCATTCAAAGCGACAACCGCGCACTCGAAATCGCTGAAGTTGATGCCGCACTGCTGGTAGACGACTTGCCCCCGGCTGCATTTTCAGACCCTGGCTTTTTGCAGTACCTCAAGGTCAACCGTTAAATTCATCTGCTTTTTTATGTTTGACTCTAAACCATTGGCTTTGCCATTGATTTTGACCATCGCGCTGGCTTTCACCCTTTCCAGCCACGTTCTTGCCCAAACCACCACGCCGGCAGCCCCAACCACCGCTGCAAGCACAAAGCTGATGCCACCCACCGCAAAGCCCGCAGAAGCCATCTCGGGGCCGTCTTGGGCTGAGCTCACTCCCCCACAAAAGGCAGCGCTTGCACCTTTGGCGTCGACGTGGGCAGGCATTAATGCAGCCCAAAAGCGCAAGTGGCTCGAAATTTCAAAAAATCACCCACGCTTGAGTCCGCTCGAACAGACCACCATGCACAGCCGCATGAATGAGTGGGTGGCCATGAGCCCACAGCAGCGCGCCCAAGCCAGATTGAACTTTGCAAAAACCAAGGAACTTTCAACGGAATTGACACCTGACGAGAAAAAAGCCAAGTGGGAAACCTACCAGGCGCTTAGCCCGGCAGAAAAACAGGGCCTTGCAGCCGCCGCAGTGCCAAAACCAGCAGGTGCTGCCACGGCTGTCAAGCCCGTCGCACCGCAAAAACTGGTGCTGGTGCCCAAAAGCCCAGCCTCTAAGGCCAGCGCGCCAGCTACTTCGGTAGCAACCGCCGCCACGCCTGCAGCACCTGCGCCAGCCACCCCCAAGCCTTGACATTCGCCGGCACGGGCTAGCACTGGCTAATTCTGTCTAACACTGTCCAATATTCTCAGTTCCTGATTTTTTAAAGTTCTTTTTGCGCAGCGCAGCAATGATTGAGTTCGTTTGATACCCTTGACCTCGTGATTACTATTCAATCTTCCACTCCTTCGATAAAACGCCGCATGGCCTGCTGGGGCTATGAGGGCATGCTGATGTTTGGCGTCGTGTTTATCACCGGCTACCTTTTCAGCACGCTAAGCCAGACCCGCAACGCGATGGACAACCGCAATGCACTGCAGATTTTTGTTTTTGTGGTGTTTGGCATTTACTTCGTCTGGTTTTGGGCCAAGGGGCAAACCCTGGCGATGAAAACCTGGGACATTCGCGTGGTAGGCGAACACGGCAATACCATTTCGCAAAAACGCGCCTTGCTGCGCTACGTGCTAAGTTGGTTATGGTTTCTCCCGCCGCTAGCTGCAAGTTGGGCGTTTGGACTGTCTGGCAAACAAGGCGCTTTCTTGGCGGTTGGCTGGGTCTTTGTTTGGGCGTTTGCAGCGCGTTTTAGCCCACAGCGCCAGTTCTGGCATGACATTTGGTCCGGCACCAGGCTGGTAACTTGGAAAGGCCCAGAAAGTCCAAAACGCATAAAGCGCCTTACTGAGTTGAACGCGAAAACCAACGCAAAGCAAGCCGAGCGAGACGCAGCCCAAGCGGGGACCGGCAGGTGAGTTTCCGCTAAACTTTTTCGTGACACAAATAAGGCAGACAATCCGCGCAATGCCTACTTCTGCCGCCACTTCTACTCCTGAGGGTAAAGCTTCTTCGGCTGCGCCTATCGAAGCGAGGGTCGTTAACCCACAAAAAGCCCGGCGTGGCCTGAGCCGCGTTTGGCATGCTTTTGGTTACTCGCTAGCCGGGCTGCGCGCGGGCTGGACCGAGACCGCATTTCGCCAGGAAGCTATTGCCTCCATTGTCTTGCTTCCGGCTGCTTTTTGGTTGGGGCGGTCGTGGGCAGAAGCAGCGCTGCTCGCGGGCACAGTCATTTTGATCATGATCGTGGAGCTGCTCAACACCGGCATTGAAACCGCGATTGACCGCATTGGCCCCGAGTGGCATGACCTGTCCAAACGGGCCAAAGACATGGGCAGCGCCGCTGTGCTGCTGAGCTTGCTGCTGTGTGCGGGCACTTGGTCGTTGGCTTTGTACCAGCGGTTTTTTAACTAGACTGCGGCTTCGTCCTGCTCGCCTGTGCGGATGCGCACGGTGCGTTCTACGCTGGTAATGAAAATCTTGCCATCGCCAATTTTTCCGGTGCGCGCCGCGCGAATGATCGCCTCAACGCAGCGGTCAACTTCTTCGGTTTTTACAACCACTTCCACTTTTACCTTAGGCAAAAAGTCGACTACGTACTCGGCACCGCGGTACAGCTCAGTGTGGCCTTTTTGGCGGCCAAAACCTTTGACTTCAGTTACGGTAAGCCCGGTTACGCCGCACTCAGCCAGCGCCTCCCGGACTTCTTCTAGTTTGAAGGGCTTGAGGACTGCGGTGATCTGTTTCATGTGTGGGTTTAATCCAAAGCTATTGAATGTTCAGGAACGAAATTTATTGGTAATAGGGTAGCGCCAATCTTTGCCGAAGCTCCTGTGAGTTACCCGGATGCCCGTAGGCGCTTGCCGCCGCTTGTATTCGTTGATCTTTATCAGGTGGGTAATTCGCTCGACCACCGCGCGGTCAAAGCCTGCGGCAATGATGCTTTCAATGCTCTCGTCATTTTCCATGTAGCGCTCAAGAATCGCGTCGAGTACGTCGTACGGCGGCAGGCTGTCTTGGTCGGTTTGGTCGGCTTTTAGCTCGGCACTGGGCGGGCGCGTAATAATGCGCTCGGGAATCGGGTTTTTACACGTGCCGAACGGGTCATTGGCGTTGCGCCATTTCGCCAGCCTGAACACGGTGGTTTTGGCCAAGTCTTTGATGACCGCAAAGCCCCCCGCCATGTCGCCGTACAGCGTGCAGTAGCCGGTAGCCATTTCGCTCTTGTTACCAGTGGTCAGCACGATCGAGCCAAACTTATTTGACAACGCCATCAGCATCGTGCCGCGAATGCGGGCCTGGATGTTTTCTTCAGTGGTGTCTTCAGCGCGGCCTGCAAAATCTTTGGCAAGCGATGCTTTAAACGCCTCGAACTCCGGGATGATTGAAATTTCATCGTAGCGCACTTTCATCCGCTCCGCCATGTCCCGCGCATCGATCCATGAAATATCTGCTGTGTAAGGGGACGGCATCATCACTGTACGCACCTTGTCGGCCCCAATGGCGTCTACGGCAATGGCCAGCACCAAAGCTGAATCTATACCGCCAGACAAGCCCAGCAGCGCGCCAGGAAAGCCGTTTTTACCCAAATAATCTCGCACTCCCAGCACCAAAGCGTGCCACAGGTCAGCGTCGTCGGCTTGTTCAGGTTCAATATGTGCTACTAATTTAATAGCTTTTTGCGCCCGTATTATTTGGGCTACAAACGTATTCTCTTTAAAACTAGGCGCGCGGCCTGCCAATGTGCCGTCCGCTTGCAACGCAAACGAACGCCCTTCAAACACGATTTCGTCTTGCCCACCCACCAAGTGTGCGTAGACCAGCGGCAAGCCGGTAGCGCGTGCACGCGTCGCCATCATCTGTTCGCGCTCACCACCTTTGCCGACGTGAAACGGCGACGCATTGATGACGACCAGCATTTCAGCGCCCGCCATGTGCGCCTGCTCTGCTGGTCTGTCAAACCACGCGTCTTCACAAATCAGCAGGCCGACGTTGACGGCATCGTCGCCCTCCCCCGAAGTAAAAACACAAGGCTGGTTGCCGGGCGTAAAGTAACGCCGCTCGTCAAATACCTGGTAGTTGGGCAGCTCTTGTTTGGCGTACGTGGCAACCACCGCGCCTTCACGCAATATGCGGGCGGCATTGTGGCGCTGCTGCACCGCCACGCTTTTGGTTCGCACACCGGTTTTCCCGTCGGCCAGCAAAGGCGTGCCCACTACCAACGTCAAACCCTTTAACCCAGCCAGCTCACGGGCTACTCGGTTCACCGCATCATCACAGGCCTGAATGAACGATGTGCGCAAAAACAGGTCTTCAGCCGCGTAGCCGCATATTGCAAGCTCCGGCGTGATCACCAGCCGCGCCCCATCAGCGTAAGCAGCGTGCGCAGCGGCTATGATTTTTTCTGCGTTTCCGGCCAAGTCGCCTACGCAGTAGTTCAGTTGGGCGACGGCAATTTTGAGCGGCATGTTTAAAAAATTAAAGCAAAAAACAAAGTGAAAACCACTATAAAAGATTATGTCATTCGCGTGATGGATTCGCCGCTTGAGGTTAATGCCACAGAGTGGAACGCCCTGCTGGCGCTGCAAACTGAACGCGGCGTGTCCGACCACGCTTTGAACCCCTTCATGCGGCACGAATACCTGGCCGCCATGCACACGAGCAAAAGCGCCAGCCCAAAAACAGGCTGGACACCACGCTTTGTGACGCTTTGGTACGGCGGTGTGCTGGCTGCAGGCTGCGCGCTGTACCTCAAGGACCATTCATACGGAGAATACGTTTTTGACCACGCCTGGGCCAATGCTTACCACCAGCACGGCCTGCCGTACTATCCCAAAGCGCTGATTGCGCCGCCGTTTACGCCGGTACCCGGGCCGCGCCTGCTGGCACGCAACGCTGAAGAACGCGCGCTGCTGGTCAAAGCAGTCATTGAGTGGTGCAAGTCTGAAAAACTGTCATCGCTGCATTTGCTGTTCAACAGCGATCAGGATGTAGCTGCTTGCGAAGAAGCTGGACTCATGCTGCGCCACACCGTGCAGTTTCACTGGACGAACACTGAACCCGCATATGAAAGTTTCGACGGCTTTCTGATGTCGCTGGCCCAAGAAAAGCGTAAAAAAATCAGGCAGGAACGTAAAAAAGTAACGGACGCCGGTATCACCTTCCGCTGGGCACTGGGCAAAGACATCACCAATGAAGACTGGGACTTTTTCTACCGCTGCTATGAGCGCACTTACTACGAACACGGCAACGCTCCGTATTTAAGCCGCAGCTTTTTCACCAGCATGCAAAGCGACATGCCCGAAAACTGGCTGATGTTTGTTGCAGAGCATGGCGAAGGTGAAAAAAAGCAGAAAGTTGCTACCAGCCTGATAGCTGTTACTGCTACCCCCACGTTCGGCACTGACGTGTCCTCTCTGCCCCCCGAGGGGGCTGAACTTGCTAGGGGCGGCCCGTCGCTGCGTTCCAATGCCCCCACGTTCGGCACTGACGTGTCCTCTCTGCCCCCCGAGGGGGCTGAACTTGCTAGGGGCGGCCCGTCGCTGCGTTCGCCAGCGAATACGGGCGCTAGCGGCCAAAAACTCACCGCATATGGGCGCTACTGGGGGGCGCTGGCCCGAGTCGACTGCCTGCACTTTGAAGCCTGCTACTACCAGCCGCTACAGTGGTGCATCGAGCACGGCTACGCCTCCTTTGAAGGCGGCGCGCAGGGTGAGCACAAAATGGCACGCGCCCTGCTGCCAGTTAAAACCACCAGCGCCCATTGGCTGGCGCATCCGTCATTTGCCGATGCCGTTGAGCGGTTTTTAGAGCGCGAAGGCGCAGGCATTGAAAACTACATGGGTGAGCTGGAGGGGCGCAGCCCGTTCAAGCAAACCTAGTGCTACTATTTTTGTAGCTGCTTACGCCCGTATTTATTGCGCTACGGGCTGATTTGTTAACTATTTCTTACATTTAGGCAACTTTCACTGCTTAAAAACTGCGTGGTCGCACCGTATGATCATTCTTGCTTGTTGCAGCTCGGTAGCTAAAGCCGAGCCTCAACGGAGAGTGGGCAGTTTCTGGCCCCACCAGTTGCGCCACTTTGCCCACAGACGGCAGCTGATTAGAAAGACTCGCATGAAAAGCGTGCTTCCAAAATTATTGAGACTGCGATTTGCGGTTCCGCTACTCATCCTTGCGGTGCTTTCTTTGGCGCTTGTAAGCGAATTTACCTACCGCCGCGCCCACGCCACACTCACCGGCGGTATCGCCCTGACTGATGCGCGAATTGGCGCTGCAAGGCTACTTCAATTGTTGACTGACGCAGAAACCGCCCAACGCGGTTACCTTTTGACTGGCAATTCAGCTTATTTGCAACCACTGCGCAACGCCCAGCAGGAATTTATGCGGGGCATTGGCTTTCTTGAAGTTATTCGAGGCATCGGGACTACTGGCCCGGCTGATGCAGAAAATATTCGCACCAAGGTTGCCGCGAAATTTCTTGAGATTGACCGCAGCGTGATGATGGCGGAATCGGGCGACCGTACGCAGGCACTTGCATTGGTGCAAACCGACGCTGGCAAACAGCTGATGGACGAGCTGCGAGAAATTTTCAGACTCAAGCTAGCACAAGCTGAGCAGATGCAGCAAGGCGCACGCAGCAGTATTTACACAGCGCTTTGGTTCAATCGAATAGCTGTGCTGCTGCTTTCGTGCGTGCTTGCATTGGGCCTGTACCTGCACCTTTTGCAGCTGCGCGCGTTTGACCGCGCACGTGCTACTTACCAACAGACGCTTGAAAAATCAGTTGTCGAAAAAACGCAGAGGCTCAAGACGCTTGCAACCTGGCTGGAAACAGCGCGAGAAGACGAAAAGGCCCACTTGGCGCGCGAGCTGCATGACGAGTTGGGCGGGCTGCTGACTGGAGCGAAGTTAACCATGTTGAGAATGCGCGGCAAGCTGGCGGACAACCCGGAAATGCTGGAGCGGATTGCATCGGTCACCCAGCTTTTAAATGCTGGCATTGCCCTGAAACGCAAAATCATCGAAGACTTGCGGCCATCCACCCTGAATTTATTGGGGCTGCACGGTGCGCTTGAAAAGTTGTGCGCCGATGCAGCACAGCAATTAGGCGTTGCGGTGAGCACTGAAGTCACTTCCGTGAAAATGCACCCGGATGCTGAGCTGGCGGTGTTTCGAGTGGTACAGGAAGCCCTTACCAATATCGGAAAGTATGCAGAGGCAACCGAGGTCCGGGTGCGGCTTTGGCTGGGCGGGGAAGAAATGCACGTTGAGATTACCGACAACGGACTGGGTTTTGATGCGGCAACCCAGCAAGCTGGCCGACATGGCTTGGCTGGCATGCGGTTCAGAATGGAAAGCTACGGCGGAATGCTTTCGGTGATTTCCGCGCCGACCAAAGGCACGCGAATTGTGGCCAGCCTGCCGTTAGCTGCGGGGGCCGCGCCAAATTTTCCTGATGACGTTTCTTTACCGGCCGAGCTCAGCCAAAGTTAATTGAATTGCAGGTTGTTGCTGTGTTGAAAGTTCCCAGCCCGGAATGTAGAACGCTATTAAATAATGAGCTGCTTGCTCCCATATTCATTTGGCTACAGCCTACTTTTACCTAGAAAATGTCTGGGAGCCTGTGCGGCAGAAGGTGTCGAAGCGAAAATTGGCCCGAGCGATGGATTAGTTTTTTTGACGATTTCGCCGCCGAATATCTGGATACTTGGCAAGAAATCGGCGAAAAATAGACCGCTGCGGTCAATTTGCAGCCGACGATCCTTCTACCGCCCTGGCTCCTGGATGCATTGTGATCAGAGCTTGCGCCTACTGGCGGCCCGCGCACCATAAAAGTCTGCTGCGTTGCAATTTAGACGCGCCAAATGGCGTCTGAACCGCTGTGCAACTTGCAGCCGCAAAAAATTTTGCTTGATGGCTATTTTTAGTTCTCAGCAGCGATCTGACGCAGCGCCTGCTCAAACACTTCAGGCGGTTGGCCACCAGATATCAGGTGCTTGTTATTGATGATGACTGCGGGAACCGAGTTGATGCCTTGCGAGTGGTAAATCTCCTCTTGCTCGCGCACTTCTGCAGCGTACTGGCCTGACGATAAAACTGCCTCGGCCTCGCCCGCGTCGAGTCCGGCTGCGGTTGCAGCAGCCACCAGGGTAGCGTGGGCGCCAGGGCTTTGGCCGTTGGTGAAGTAGGCGGTAAAAAGCGCCTCTTTCGGTGCT
>JANPDQ010000056.1:0-17117 GCA_031431575.1 Polaromonas sp. | reverse complement strand
TCGCTCGCTGGAACAAGCCGGCGCGATGGAGTACACCATTGTGGTTGCTGCCTCGGCTTCAGAATCCGCCGCCATGCAGTATGTGAGTGCGTACTCTGGCTGCACGATGGGCGAGTACTTCCGCGATCGCGGTGAAGACGCACTGATCGTGTACGACGATTTGTCCAAACAAGCGGTTGCGTACCGCCAGGTTTCGCTGCTCTTGCGCCGTCCGCCTGGACGTGAAGCCTATCCCGGCGACGTGTTTTATCTCCACAGCCGCTTACTTGAACGCGCAGCACGCGTGAACGAGAAGTATGTCGAAGACTTCACCAAGGGTGAAGTTAAAGGCAAAACCGGCTCACTTACGGCGCTGCCAATCATCGAAACGCAAGCCGGTGACGTGTCTGCCTTCGTTCCTACCAACGTCATTTCGATTACTGACGGCCAGATTTTCCTGGAAACGTCGTTGTTCAACGCCGGTATCCGCCCAGCGATCAACGCCGGTATCTCGGTGTCTCGCGTGGGTGGTGCAGCGCAAACCAAATTGATCAAAAACCTGTCCGGCGGTATCCGTACCGACTTGGCCCAGTACCGCGAATTGGCTGCATTTGCGCAGTTCGCTTCTGACCTGGACGAAGCCACCCGCAAGCAACTTGACCGTGGAGCGCGGGTCACCGAACTGCTGAAACAAGCACAGTACGCGCCGCTGACCATCTCGAACATGGGAGCGACCTTGTTCGCAGTGAACAAAGGCTTCATGGACGACGTCGAAGTCAAGAAAGTGCTGGCTTTTGAATCGGGCTTGCATGCTTATCTCAAAGACAAGCACGCTGCGCTGATGGCGAAGCTGGAAGCCGCCAAGGCAATGGACAAAGACGCAGAAGCCGAATTGACCACCGCCGTGACGGCATTCAAGAAGTCGTTTGCTTAACACCAACCGAAATTTAGCATGAGCGCACTAAAAGCTGTGGGAAATCAGGTCGCTATGCGCCCCTTCAAGCAGGGGCCGCGAATCTGGCTTTGCCAGTTCGCAGGCGCAGCGGCCCCCTCGGGGGGCAGCGCATTACACGAAGTGAAAAGCGTGGGGGTGAGTTATGGCAGCAGGTAAAGAGATTCGCGGCAAGATCAAGTCGGTGGAAAACACCAAAAAGATCACCAAGGCCATGGAAATGGTGGCCGCCTCCAAAATGCGCAAAGCGCAGGAACGGATGCGCGCCGCCCGCCCTTACAGCGACAAAATTCGCAACATCACCGCCAACCTGTCGCAGGCCAACCCCGAGTACACCCACGCGTTCATGGAGTCAAATGACGCCAAGTCCACCGGGTTTATCGTGGTGACTACAGATAAAGGCCTGTGCGGCGGTTTAAATACCAACGTGCTGCGCGCGGTGACGGCAAAGCTGAAAGAGCTGCAGTCTGTTGGTCAAGACGCGCAAGCTGTTGCTATCGGCAACAAAGGCTTGGGTTTCATGAACCGCGTTGGTGTAAAGGTCGTGGCGCATGCTACGCAGCTAGGTGACAAGCCGCACCTGGATAAATTGATTGGCCCGGTCAAGGTGCTGCTCGACGCTTACGCTGAAGGCAAAGTAAAAACGGTCTACCTTTGCTACACCAAATTCATCAACACGATGCGCCAGGAGTCAGTGATTGAGCAATTGCTGCCGCTGACTGCTGACCGCCTGCAGGCCGACAAAGATCAGCACGGCTGGGATTACATTTATGAGCCCGATGCGCAAACCGTGATTGACGATTTACTGGTCCGCTATGTTGAAGCACTCGTGTACCAGGCAGTTGCCGAAAACATGGCTTCCGAGCAGTCTGCCCGCATGGTTGCCATGAAGTCAGCCACCGACAATGCCGGCAGCGTGATTGGCGAGCTCAAACTGATTTACAACAAGACGCGGCAAGCGGCGATCACGAAAGAACTTTCGGAAATCGTCGCAGGCGCAGCAGCGGTGTAGCGCAACAGCCAAAGCTGCACATTGCGATTTAAAGATTTAAAGAACCCAACAGGATTTCATCATGGCGAATGCAAACGTTCAGGCAAAAGGCAAAATTGTTCAGTGTATCGGCGCTGTAGTTGACGTGGAATTTGCGCGCAACGAGATGCCCAAGATTTATGACGCTCTCAAGATGGACGGCTCCTCATTGACGCTGGAAGTTCAGCAACAGCTCGGAGACGGCATCGTTCGTACCATTGCGCTGGGCAGCTCTGATGGCATGCGCCGCGGCAATGTGGTGTACAACACCGGCGCACCCATCATGGTGCCAGTTGGTAAAGGCACATTGGGTCGCATTATGGACGTGCTCGGTGCACCGATTGACGAGCGTGGCCCGGTCGACCAAACCCTTACTGCCGCGATTCACCGCAAGGCCCCGGCTTACGACGAACTCAGCCCATCGCAAGAGCTTCTGGAAACTGGTATCAAGGTGATTGATCTGGTTTGCCCGTTCGCAAAAGGCGGCAAAGTCGGATTGTTTGGCGGCGCAGGTGTGGGCAAGACCGTGAACATGATGGAATTGATCAACAACATCGCCAAAGCGCACTCTGGTTTGTCGGTGTTTGCTGGCGTTGGTGAGCGTACCCGTGAAGGCAATGACTTCTATCACGAGATGGCCGACTCCGGCGTGGTCAACCTCGAAAAACTCGAAGACTCAAAAGTGGCGATGGTATACGGTCAGATGAATGAGCCACCGGGCAACCGGCTGCGCGTGGCATTGACTGGCTTGACGATTGCCGAATCTTTCCGCGACGAAGGCCGCGATGTGCTGTTTTTCGTTGACAACATTTACCGCTACACATTGGCCGGTACCGAAGTGTCGGCACTGCTAGGCCGTATGCCATCAGCTGTGGGTTATCAGCCGACTTTGGCTGAAGAAATGGGCCGCTTGCAAGAGCGTATTACGTCGACCAAAGTGGGTTCGATTACGTCGATTCAGGCCGTGTACGTGCCAGCCGATGACTTGACCGATCCGTCCCCTGCCACCACATTCGCCCACCTTGACTCTACAGTGGTGCTGTCCCGTGACATCGCATCGCTCGGTATTTACCCAGCGGTAGACCCGCTGGACTCTACCAGCCGCCAACTGTCACCTGCCGTCGTTGGCGAAGACCACTACAACACCGCTCGTGCCGTACAGGGCACCTTGCAGCGCTACAAAGAGCTGCGCGACATTATTGCGATTTTGGGTATGGACGAGCTGGCGCCTGAAGACAAACTGGCGGTGGCGCGTGCGCGCAAAATCCAGCGCTTTTTGTCGCAGCCATTTCACGTAGCTGAAGTGTTCACGGGCTCGCCCGGCAAGTATGTCAGCTTGGCCGAGACCATTCGCGGCTTCAAGATGATCGTTTCCGGCGAATGTGACCATTTGCCAGAGCAGGCGTTCTACATGGTCGGCACCATAGACGAAGCATTTGAAAAAGCCAAAAAAGTCTAACGCCAGCGCGTCGAAAGATAAGCCATGTCCACCATTCGAGTCGATGTTGTCTCTGCAGAAGAATCTATCTTCTCGGGCGATGCCAAATTTGTAGCCCTGCCTGGTGAGGCGGGCGAGCTCGGAATTTATCCGCGCCATACCCCGCTGATTACCCGGATCAAGCCGGGAGCAGTGCGTATCGTCAAAGCTGACGACACCGAGGAATTTGTATTCGTAGCAGGCGGCTTGCTCGAAGTACAGCCCAACTCTGTGACTGTATTAAGTGACACGGCTATTCGGGGTAAGGACCTGGACGAGGCCAAGGCTGTCGATGCCAAAGCAGCCGCTGAAGAAGCACTGAAAAACGCCAAGGGTGATATTGATATCGCCATGGCGCAATCTGAACTTGCA
The DNA here is from genome assembly GCA_031431575.1 of Polaromonas sp. GTDB lineage: Bacteria > Pseudomonadota > Gammaproteobacteria > Burkholderiales > Burkholderiaceae_C > Polaromonas. The sequence continues at coordinate 13,307 of JANPDQ010000056.1, read as the reverse complement.
GTAATGGCGGCGCAAATTGCGGCGTTGCGAAAATACCGTCAAAAGAAATAGCTGGTACCGACCAGCGGTTGTGCTGCAAATCGAAGCTGGTCCATCCTCATTTCTTTGGGCTTCTGATTAAATCAAAGTCGCTCAGCAATCAAAAAATAAATTTGCCGCTGTGCTCCTTTCAGATGAGCCAACTGAGCTGTGCAGTTTTTAATGTAAGAGTGGGCAAAAATCACGCAGAGCAGCACTTTGTTCCGAAATAGCCTGTGACTTTTGTAAGCACACGTACAATTCAACATTTGTATCAATACGATTGTTTGGAAGTTACCGATGTACGTTAAATGTTTGTCAGGCGTGGCCTGCTTTCTCCCAGACTCTCTTAGCTGAAAACTGAAGGAGCAAGTGATGAGCGTAGTCGTTAACATTTCTCTTTTGGGTTTCGTACCGTTTGAAAAGACAACCTTTGAGTCGTTCTTCAAATTGGCGGGCAGGCGCGACACTGTGTACAAAATAGTGGACGATCCAGAACAAGCCAAGGTTTTCATGATCAATGGGGACAGCCCTCCAGCGGTAGACTGGTCAGTCACATCCCTTAAACCATCCCAAAAAGCACTTTTCGTTGGTACAGCAGACCCGTCTGGCCGATGGCAGGCAGCTGCAAGACCGATCCGACTCACGACAGTTTTAGGTCTACTGGATGCCATTTCGATGTCAAGCGAGGACGCTCCGGCCAGCAGCGCGGACACGGCGGTCTATAAAAAACTGACTACAACTGCGCCGGTCACCCAGCCAGCCGTAGCAAGGGCTGCCTCTGTCACTTTGGGGAACGGAGTTCGCCGCAACGCCAGCAGTGATTTTGGCGCGTCCGACTTTATGGGGTTGGCAAAGCCGGCTGAACAAGACTCTGCGTCGCAGCAATACGATGAGATTTTGATCGTTGATGACAGCGACGTAGCGCTTAAATTCATGCAGAACCGTCTCACCCGGTATGGTTTCCGGGCTCGACTTGCCAAAAGTGGCGAAGAGGCTCTTGACAGAGTTGCAGCCGAAAAATACAAGTTCGTCTTTATGGATGTGATGATGGATGGACTGGATGGCTATCAAACGTGCAGGGCCATCAAACAGAAAAAGTACCCATCAGGAAAATCACCGGTGGTAGTAATGCTCACAAGCCGTGGTGGCAGCATCGACAAAATTCGCGGGGGGCTCGCGGGCTGCGACGCTTACCTGACCAAGCCCTTGAATGAAGCTGAATTGTTAAAAGTACTGTCTAAATTTGACGAGCAGGTTGAACGGAGCTTCCAGTCCACCAATGTAGGCGGTAGTGGTATGAGTTCTCGGCAATAGCGCCTGTTAGCCACTAATTTGCAGCTAGGGTTGTCCGCTTCTTCCCAGGCTCAAAAGAAAATTAATCAAAGTGCTCCGTGACTTACCTCAAAGAGCATTTTCAACCCCGGAGCCAGAATGGCAAAAGTTCTTATCGTTGATGACTCACCTGTCGATATACAAAACCTACAAAATATCCTGGTCGATGCTGGTCATCTGGTGACGCTGGCCACTTCTGGCGAAGACGGTGTAGCCAAGGCCAAAGCCAGTCCGCCCGATGTCATCATGATGGACGTCAACATGCCGGGGCTCGATGGATTTTCCGCAGCGCGGCAGCTCATGCAACACGCGTCGACCAAGGGAATCCCGGTTGTTTTTGTGACAGGAAAAGACCAAAAGGCTGACCGGGTTTTTGCCCAAATGCTGGGCGCAAAAGGATTTGTGACAAAGCCGTACACCGCAAGTCAAATCCTCGCGCAAATTTAACGCGTCGGCATGTTTTTGGACTGACCCTCAAATGATGGACTTGAATCAGGCATCCGAAGCGTCGCAGCAGAGCCACGCTTTGGAGGGTTCATTGATATCTGCGGAAGGGTCCGCAAGACAGTTGGCCCAGGGTATCGTCTGCGGCAAGTTCAACCTTGCCTTCAGATTTGATTGGGCGCGCCAGATCGTAGAGGGTTTTGAGATGGTTGCGTTGCCACGCGCCCCGGGTTGGGTTTTGGGGGCAGTGAATATTAACGGCGCAATTGTTCCAATCATTGACCTGGACAATTACTTTTCTGAAAGTACTCAACCGGCGCAAGCAGAGCGAGGCCAGCGTCTATTGGTTGGCGGCATACAGGCTGAAGATGCCGAAGCAGCGCTGGCCGTGGTCTTTCTTCAGTCGCCAGTTCAGCTCGAATATGTGATGGAAGCAATCGATCACCGCGAAGTTTTGCCACAGCGCTTGCTGGAAGTTTGCCGGGGCATTGCCAAAGGCGACAGCGGCAAAGCTTACCTTGAGATTGATGTTGAACGGCTTATGGGCGCGCTGTCCATAGAGCTGTCGGTTATTTAAACCTGTAGACCGAAGAACGTATAAAAAGCGACGGAGATAAACGTATGAATATTCGCCAAAAAATGCTGCTGGGGGCTGCAGCGTTAACCTTGATACCAGTTGCTCTGACATCGCTACTACTTTGGCAGGGGGCGTCCAATTTGAGCGCCGCTACCGTTGGAGACCAAGTGCGCACGCAGCTCGTTTCACTGCGAGAGACCAAACGGGTGCAGGTTCGCGAAGAGTTGGAAGAACGGATCCGATCAGTGCAGGTTTTGGCTGCGCAGCGCTCCACTATCGATGCGTACAAGCAGTTCAAAACCAGCTTCTACTCGGCTGGCGCGGAACTGTCGAAGTCTGTCGAAACCGGCGCGGCGACGAAAAACCTGAACGAATACATCGCGCAGTATTTCAACAATGAATATGCCAAGCGAAACCCGAGTGCTGCGCCTTCGCTGGCCAGCGCAGTGGGTGCGTTGGATGCCAATGCGGTAGCACTTCAAAGTGTGTTTGCTGTTGACAACCCAAACCCCTTGGGTTTAAAGGAACAACTCAGCGCACCTTCGGTTGACTTTGCTTACGGCCGCGCACATGCACAATTTCACCCTGGGTTTGAACAGGCCCAAAAACTCTCGGGCTACTACGACATTTTCATGATTGACCCGGAATCGGACACGATCATTTATACGGTTTTTAAAGAGCTTGATTTCGCTACAAAGCTAACAGGCAATTCGATCGCTGCAAAAACCAAACTCGCTGAGGCCTATCTCAAAGTCAAAGAAGCAAAAGCCGGTTCGGCATACCTCAGCGACTTTGCCCCATACTTGGCGTCCTACGACGACCAGGCAGCGTTTGTTGCTGTGCCTATTTACGACGGCGTCAAGCAAATTGGTGTGCTGGCGATGCAGTACCCCATTGAAAAATTGACGGAGATCATGGCGCCCAACAAGGCTTGGAAGTCCATCGGACTAGGCGACTCAGGCGACGTCTTTTTGGTCGGTAACGACAAACTGATGCGCACGAATGCCCGGTACCTTCAGGAAGACAAAGCAGGGTTTTTAACCCAGCTTGGCGAAAGACTGGATGCCAAAAGCAAAGGTTTGATGGATAAGAAAAATACTACCATCGGCTTGGTGAAAGTTGACTCAGACGCTACGCGCCCAGCGCTTGAAGGCAAAGATGGCGTGGTGGAATTTGTCGATTACCGCGGTGTCGCGTCAATCGGTGCATTTGCTCCCATCAAGTTGCTAGGGCTTAACTGGGCGATTGTGGCCAAGATTAATGAACAAGAAGCAAACCAGCCGATCGACGAGTTAGACCGTTCATCCTTGCTTCGCGCACTTTTGATTGCGCTAGTTGTAACTGTTACAGCCGGTGTAGCTGTAACGGTGTTCTTGCGGCGGTTTTTGGCGCCGATTACCAAACTGGCCGACACCGTCAAGCTGGTAGCTGGTGGCCAAACGGCGGCCAGGTCCGAGCTGATTGAAAAAGACGAAATTGGCGATTTGGGCCGCGCATTTGACAACCTGCTGGATGAACGTATTGCAGCGCTGAACAAAGCGACTGAAGAAAACGAGACGATTAACAACTCTGCCATTGGTTTGCTGCAGGGCGTGTTCCAGTTGTCCAACAAAGACCTGACGGCCCGCGCACCAGTAACCGAAGACATTATTGGAACAGTTGCATCTTCGGTGAATCAGCTTGCAGATGAGATCGGCACCACGCTTACTGGCGTAAAAACCGTTGCCCAGCAAGTTCGCACTACGTCCAACTCCCTCCAGGAGCAATCAGACTTTGTGGAGTCAGCTGCCAAGCAGGAGCGGATATCGCTCGACTCGATGTCTGAAACCCTTGGCCGGGCCACGCAGCAACTCAGCGACGTTGCCCTGTTGTCCAACACTTCCAGCACTACAGCACTTAGAACAGCCAAGGCCACACAAGCGGCGCAAACCGCTGTGGACGGCACGGTGCGCGGTATGGATGCGCTGCGCGAGTCGATTTCAGAAACCGAAAAACGCTTCAAGCGTCTGGGTGAACGGTCACAGGAAATTTCGAGTGCTGTGGCGCTGGTCAACACCATCTCTGAGCGCACCCATGTGTTGTCTCTGAACGCATCCATGCAGGCGGCTACTGCTGGTGAAGCTGGCCGGGGCTTTGCAGTTGTGGCACAAGAGGTGCAGCGCCTGTCAGACAGCTCGCGCCAGGCAACCGCTCAAATTTCACAGCTGGTGAGCAACATTCAAGCTGAAACCAATGAAACGCTTTTGACCATGAACCGCCTTATCAGCGACGTGGTGGTGCAAACCGAGCTGGCACGCCTTGCGGGCCGCGAAATGACACAGACCCAGGTCGCAACGACCGAACTCGTGAACCTGGTGCAGCAGATTGCCGCGTTTTCAGCCCAGCAAGAGGCCTTGGCTTCAGCGCTGCAGCAGAACGTTCTGGACATTAATAACAGCACCACACTGACAAGTACGGCCATTGCGCAGCAGTCTGCGGCCACACGCACGCTTGTAGGATATGCAAACCAGCTCAACGAAGCTGTGGAGCAGTTCACGTTGCCCGGTACAGCGCTGGCTGCTTGAACTTTCTCATCAAGGACACGCACTGTGACGCTTGACGACTTGCTGGAGATGCTGCGCGGGGAGTTTGCGCTGGACGTTCCCCAGACGCAAGAAACGTTGGCCGAGTGGCGCGCAGCGCCGCACCGCACGCCAGCGAACCTGCCCGACATGTTGGACTTGCTCGACCGCTCGGCAGAAGTCGTGCAGGTGGTCGGGCTGCAGGGCTTGGCCGCGTTTTTGCAGCACGTTGCCCAGTTTGCCCGGCGTGTCAGTGACCCAAGTACTGTTTTTTCGCCCCCAGGGGTAACCAGCTTTACCCAAGTTGCGAGCGTTGCCTGGTTGTCCGCTTGGGTAGAAAAAACCAGCCAGTACCTGGCTAGGCCTGCGCATCCAGAAACAGTAGATGTGCTGGCAAAGTACTTGTACCGCTGCCCTGCCAAATTGCCCACTGATGCGTTGCTGGAACTTGCAGGCCAGCTTGCAGTGCCTCCAAAGCTGCCTACTGACGACCCCGACCACGCGCCGCTGGAGCCGGCAGTCGATGCAGATGTAGCGCTGTCCACCGACGATGTAGACAGCGACCTGCTGCAGGCCTTGCTGCAAGACGCACCGATGCAGCTTGAGCAGCTTGAAACTACCTTGCAGGGTTGGGCGCGCGGGCAAGCAGACGAGCGGCAAATGCTTGAAGCGCAGCGGATTGCACATACCTTCAAGGGCAGCGGCAACATTATCGGCCTGCCTGGCATTGGGCGCATAGCGCATCGGCTTGAAGACGTACTGGAACACGCACTTGGCAATGTGCAGAACCAACAAAACGCCAACCCCGCCATGGCACGCGACGCATTGCGCGCGGTACTGAGCCTGCAGCAAATCGTGGCTTTTTTGCAAGGCGAAGATGCCGAGCCGCGCGACTTGAAGCCTGTGTTGCAGCGCCTGCTTGATTGGGTCGACTGGATTCGCAGCGGTGAGGCAACGACTGCAAACCCCGAGCGATTGGCTGGATCGCTGCAAACGCACCACCCGATTGAAGCATTGTCAAGCCGGATAGAAACTACCGACCCTGCTCAGTCTTTTGATGTGCTTTCAGAAGCCAGTGCAACAAACCTCACACCCCAGCCGAGCGCTCCCGCACAGCAAGAAGGTGCAAGCTTGCGCGTGGGCGTTGAGCGCTTGAGCCGCATGCTTCGCCGCGCTGGCCAGTCGATTGTTCAAGCTCAGCGCCTCGCGCAGTTGATTACCAGCAGCAACGACCGGCTTGACGCCGTGGTGCGCAGCCAGCAGCGCTTGTTTGAGCGCTTGCGAGAACTTGAAGCGATGGTTGGCGGGCAGGCAACCACGCTGCGGCAGCACCAAAATGAGGGTGATTTTGATCCGTTGGAGCTTGACCGCTACGACGCACTGCATGTGCTGTCACGCACTATTGCCGAGTCAGCGCAAGACAGCCGTGCGCTGGTCGAGCAAGTCCAGCTTGACAACGCCAGTGCAAGTGCGGTGCTGCGTGATGAAGGCTACGCCCTGACCGACCAGCACCGAGAGTTGTTAGCCGCACGCCTGGTGCCTGTTAAAACCATTTTGCCGCGGTTAAAACGCAACGTCGCGCAGACTGCCAGCACCACGGCCAAGCAAGTGGCGCTAGCGGTTGTAGGTGAGGCAGTGATGATGGATGCAGACGTATTAACGCGCCTGACCGAGCCGCTGCTGCACTTGTTGCGCAACGCGGTTGACCACGGCATTGAGTCGCCAGAAGAGCGCGCCGCAAGCGGAAAAAACGCCCAGGGAACAGTGTCGGTTTCTTTTCGTGCCGTGGGCCAAGAGGTAGAAATCGTTGTGGCGGACGATGGCCGCGGGCTGGACCTGCGTGCGATTGCTGAAAAAGCCCAGTCCTTTGGTTTGCTCGCAGCAAATGCCAGGCTCACTGACGCTCAACTGCACCGCCTGATTTTGCAGCCTGGCTTTAGCACCCGCAATAAAGTCACCGAGGTCTCGGGCAGGGGCGTTGGAATGGACGTGGTCAATGACCGCGTAGCTGCGCTCAAAGGACGTTTGGATATTGACAGCCAGGCGATGCTTGGCAGCCGTTTTACGTTGCATGTGCCTGTTACCAGCGGCGTGACCCACGCACTGATCGTTCAATGTGGACAAGACAGCGTTGGCCTGTCAGCAGACCAGGTTGTGACCATATTGCCGCCAAGCGCCAGCGACATTCGCAGCGGCGCCGGATCGCGTGAAATTCTGCACGAAGGCAACTGGCTGCCAGCGTTCGTGCTGTCAAGTTGGCTGGGCTTTGAGGAGAACACCGATCAGCTCTCGGCGGCCGATATCGCTTTGAAAGTACCAGTTTTGGTCAAGGGTGCTGACGGCGTTGTTGCTTTGCTGGTGGACGCGGTGCTTGACTCGCGTGAACTTATTTTGCAAGGCATTGGCGTGCTCGCCAGGCGTATTCGTGGGGTGGTGGGCGGTGCACTGCGCGCTGACGGCAAGCCGCTGTTTTTAGTCGATGCGGCCGAGCTGGAGCGCGCAACACGTACATCCACCCAACTGGTGTCGTCGTCTGCCATGCGTCGCCGCTTGGCAATTGAGCGCACCCGCGTGCTGGTGGTGGACGACGCGCTGTCGGTGCGCCGCGCCATGCAGCAGTTGCTCAACGATGCGGGCTACGACGTTGCCATGGCGGCCGATGGTTTTGAAGCCATCGAGCAGATCCGCCTGAAACGCCCTGCATTGTTGCTGACCGATCTCGAAATGCCCAACCTCAATGGCCTGGAACTCACCCGCCGCGTGCGTGAGGTGCCGCAGTGGATGGACATCCCGGTGGTCATGATTACTTCTCGCGCAGGCGACAAACACCGCGACATGGCCGCTGAAGTGGGGGTCGATGTTTACCTGACCAAGCCTTACCTTGACGCAGATTTGTTAGAGCATGTTCGCAGCCTTTGCGCAGCAGACGCCGACACGCTCATGTTGTAATTTAGCCCACACCCGGCTCGTTGGGCAACTGGTTCAAGCGCCCTTGGCGGCTTGTGGCAGCAGGAAAGTGCTGCACCAGAACGCCTGAGACTTCACTTAATGCCTGGGTCAAGCCATCTTCAAAACGCTGCTCTTTGAAGGCTTGGCCCATGTGCTTCGTGATGGCTTGCCACTGGGCCGCAGTCACATGCTGCGCAATGCCTCGGTCGGCCACAATTTCAATCGCGTGCTCTGCCAGTTGCAGGTAAATCAAAACGCCGTTGTTCTGTTCGGTGTCCCACACCCGCAGCTTGCTAAAAAGCATTAAAGCGCGCTGGCCAATGATGCTGGGCAGCGGGTTGTCGGCGCTCATGCGCCGCAGGTAGCTCAGCGGCAAGGCGGCCTCCACGTAAATGCGAATCTCACCGGTGTGGCGCGCTTCGCTGGCAGTCACGCGGGTGGTTAGCCGCGCCAACAGCGCTGGCGATATGGCGCGTTCTGCATCAGATGCGTCAAGCCAGATGTGGCGAAGGATGGTTTTTAGCTTCTTCAACATGTTTGCAAACGCTTACCAATCGCCGGAGGCGCCGCCGCCGCCAAAATTACCACCGCCACCGCTACTAAATCCACCACCCCCACTGCTTCCACCACCAAATCCGCCTCCGCCTCCAAAGCCGCCGCTGCTCCAACCGCCGCCACGGCGTGAACCGCTCAGCCCGCCCAACGAACTCAGGCTGGCAAATAGCGCCACCACCAACGCCACCACCGCCGCACCACCGGCCAGCAGCAAGCTGCTGGTAAAAAGCCAAGCCAAGCCGCCCACCGCCCCGCCGGTGGCGAGCGCGCCAAGCTTGCGGCCAAAAATACCACTCAAAATCCGCGCTCCAATCGGCACCGCAAAAAACAAAAATATCGCTAAGTCTGTCCACTCAATACCGGCAAAGCCTTTGTTCGACTGCCTGCCGCCTTCATTGGGCAAAGCCAGGTTTTCCCCGCTGATGCGCGCCATGATTTGGTCTGCCGCAGCGTCCAGACCGCCCGCAAAATCTCCCTGTTTAAAACGCGGCGTGATGGCCCTGTCAATTATTTGCCTGGCCGCCAAATCAGGGATCGCTCCCTCAAGCGTTTTGGTAGTGGCAATGCGCACTTTGCGGTCGTTTTTGGCCACCACCACCAGCAGGCCGTCGCCAATGTCTTTGCGGCCAATCTTCCAGGCGTCGCCCACGCGCTGCGCGTAGTCGGTGATGTCTTCCGGAAGCGTGGTGGGCACCATCAAGATCACAATTTGCGCGCCGCGTGTTTTTTCAAACGCGGCAAGCTTGGCGTCAAGCGCTTGCGTTTGAGCGCTTTGCAGCGTGCCGGTGGTGTCGATCACGCGCGCGCTGAGCGGCGGTATGGCCTGCATGTCTTGCGGCTGCTGGGCTCCTGCGACCAACCACCAGCCCGACAAAATTGCTATTAATATAATAGCTGCTTGCGCCCGTATTAATTGCGCTAGAGGCATATTTGACCTCTATTTAACGGCATAGTGGACGGTGCGATGGTCTATTTCTTCTCAAAACTTACTGCAGGCGGTTTGGAAATTTGCGCTTCGTTCTCCACCGCAAAGCTCGGCTTGACCCCGTAGCCAAACACCATCGCCGTCAGGTTGTTAGGAAAGCTGCGCGCCAACACGTTGTATTGCTGCACTGACTGAATGTAGCGGTTGCGGGCCACAGTGATGCGGTTTTCAGTGCCTTCAAGTTGCACCCTCAAATCCTGAAACCCCTGGTTGGCTTTGAGGTTGGGGTAGTTTTCACTGACCACCAAAAGCCGCGACAAACTGGAGCTGAGCTCACCTTGCGCGGCCTGAAATTTTTTGAACGCTTCAGGGTCATTGAGCGTTTCAGGCGTGACCTGCATCGACGTTGCTTTGGCCCGCGCCTCAACCACTTTGGTCAGCGTGTCTTGCTCAAAAGCTGCTTCGCCCTTTACGGTGGCCACAATGTTGGGCACCAGGTCAGCGCGCCGCTGGTATTGATTCAGCACCTCAGACCAGGCGGATTTGGTTTGCTCGTCAAGCGACTGAAACTGGTTGTAGCCGCAACCTGTGAGTGCAGTTGCAACTGCAAAAGCCGCAAATAATTTATACAAACGTGATGTCATGCAAAGGCCCCCAAGAATCATGATGAACTCGATGTGCGACATTACCATACACCTGCGCGCCTTAGCTATCAGCCAACGCCGCGCACACCACAAGGCACAGCATGAGAAAACTCAAACCACCACCGCCAAGCGTTGGCAGCGCCGATGAAACTGAAAGCGCTTTTTACCAGGCGCTGCAAACCGGCGACATTGAAAAGCTGATGGCCTGCTGGGCCGATGAAGACGACATTGTGTGCGTGCACCCCGGCGGGGCACGCCTGCTTGGCTCGGGCTCGATTCGCGCTGCATTCGACATGATGTTTACCAACGGTAGCATTCAGGTCAAGGCGGAAAAGCTTCACCGTGTTGAAGCGCTGGATTCCAGCGTGCACAGCGTGCTCGAACGCATTGAAGTGCTGACCGAAGACGGCCCGCGCCACGCCTACGTGATTGCCACTAACGTATACCAAAAAACGCCGCTCGGCTGGCGCATGGTGGCGCACCACGCCAGCCCCGGCACCCCGCGTGAAATGCTTGAGGTCACCGATAGCCCGCAAGTTTTGCATTAACGGGCGCGACCAGGAAACGCTATGCAATATGTAGCGCCCTGGTGGCTACCCGGCGGAAATGCGCAAACCATTTGGGCTGCGCTGCGCTCAGAGCGGTTCGCGGGCCAAGCGCCTGCCCTCAAGCGCGAGCGCTGGGCCACGCCAGACCACGATTTTATTGACGTTGATTTTCTCGATATTGCTACTGACAGAGCCAAACTTGCCAAGACCAACCCGGCGCAGCAGAACCACTCAGCGCCGCAACCCTTGCTGGTAGTTTTTCACGGCCTGGAGGGCTCATCCCAAAGCCACTACTCCCAGGCCTTTGCCGACGTGGCCAGTGCACGCGGCTGGGCGTGCTGCGTGCCACATTTCAGGGGATGCTCGGGCGAGTTGAACAGCGGCCCACGGGCCTATCACTCAGGCGATTTTGAAGAAATCGACTGGATACTGCGCCGCCTGCAAGCCGGGCACAACGGCCCGCTGGTGGTGGTGGGCGTCTCATTGGGCGGCAATGCCGTCATGCGCTGGGCCGGTGAAATGGGCAGTGGCGCAGCGCAAGTGGTTCGCGCGGTGGCCAGTGTGTCGTCGCCGCTGGATTTGGCAGCTGGCGGCTGGGCGATTGGCCGCGGCTTTAATCGGCAGGTGTACACCCGCATGTTTTTGCGCAGCATGGTGCCCAAGGCGCTTGAAAAGCTTGACCAGCACCCCGGCCTTTTTGACCGCAGCGCCATGCTGGCCGTGCGAGACATCTACACCTTTGACAATATATTTACTGCGCCACTGCACGGCTTTAAAAACACCGACGACTACTACCAGCGCGCATCTGGCAAGCCACACATGCAGGCCATTGCTGTGCCCGCATTGGCGCTTAATGCGCTGAATGATCCGTTCATTCCAGCGTGGAGCTTGCCCCAGCCGCCAGATGTAAGTGCCAGCGTTACGCTGTGGCAGCCCGGGCAAGGCGGGCATGTGGGCTTTCCAGAAGGCTCGTACCCGGCCCATGTGCGCGCCATGCCTGACGCAGTCACGGCATTTTTGGCTGCACATTTGTAGAACAAAACTTTAAAATACCGCCATGGACGATATCGTAAAAGCAGCCATTGCCAAGTGGCCAAATGTTCCGCACTGCTACGGCTGGCTGGGGCTTGACGCGCGCGGCAATTGGTACCTGCGTGACGACGCCGCGCAGGCCGCAGGGCTATTTAATGCACCGTCAAGCGAGCCGGGGCGGCAAGTTGCCAGCAAGGGATCATTGCTGCAACACGAAAAGCTGATCGACTTCATCACGCGAAACTACGAGAGCGATGATTCGGCCGCAAGCCAGTTCAAAGGCCAATGGTTTTTTCAAAACGGCCCCCAGCGCGTTTATGTGGAGCTTGAAGCCACACCTTATATTTGGCGCGTGGGCGCAGCGCCGGACTTTGACGTAACTTCCCACACTGGCCAAAGCGCCATCACGCAGCGCTGCTTCATCGACCAGCACGGCCGGGTTTATTTAGAAACCGCGCTCGGCTTTGGCCTGGTACATACGCAAGACATGCTGCACGCTGCAGACGCGATTGAGCAAGGACTGTGGGTGCCGCAAGAAGTGTTGGCGCACGATTTGCCAGCACGGTTTGGGTATGTGCGCAGCCCGGAGAAAGCATCTAAACCGGCACAATAAATGCTATAAAAAAAGTAGCTGCTAGCGCCTGTATTTGTTGCGCTATAGCCGTATTTAACACTTATTTGACGTTTAAGACGAAAAAAACCGGCATTCAGCCGGTTTTTTTGTTTTCGGCATACGCCGAGCGGTTACTTCGCAGCAGCCACCATGTATTCAACCGTTGCACGAATTTCAGCTTCAGACGCGGCTGACCCACCCTTGGCGGGCATTGCGCCCTTGCCTTTGACCACGCTGGCGGTCAGCGCGTCAACGCCAGTTTTAATGCGCGGTGCCCAAGCTGCTTTATCACCAAACTTGGGCGAGCCAGCGACCGACTGGGCGTGGCAGGCAGTGCACACCTGGTTGTATAAAGCCTCGCCGCTTGCAGCGGCGGATACTTTCAAAGCTACCGGAGCGGCTGCAGCCGCTGCAGCAGCAACTGGCGCAACAGAAGCGGGAGCAGGAGCTGCTGCCGGGGTCGCCGCCGCAGAAGCCGCGCCAGCGGGCGAAGCAGCCGATGCCGCACCAGCGGGTGTAGATGCTGAAGCCGCGCCAGCGGGCGCGTCGGGAACCGCAAACTTGCCGCCTGCTGCCGCTGTCAGGTACACCACAGCCCGGCCAATTTCAATGTCGTTGTACTCGCCACCAGCTTGCGCGCCCATTGCGCCTTTGCCTTTGAGTGACGACGTCCAAAGCGCCTCATACCCAGTTTTGATACGCGGCGCCCAAGCTGCTGCGTCGCCAAACTTTGGCGCACCGGCCAGGCCTGCTGCATGGCATGCCGAGCACTGCGCCTTGTACACCTCTTCGCCCGCTCTGAGTGGCCGGTTGGCATCACGAATTTCAATCGCGCCCACGCGGGCAATGCGCTTGGCCAGCGCTATTTCAGTATCCACCGCGCCCGCCGCCGGTTTGTTGCCCGTGGTCACCGTGTAAACCAGGCCGATGATGATGAAAATCGGCAGAATAAAAAACAGCGCCGATGCCTGCAGCAACTGCTTTGGCGTTTTGATCGGGCCGGTATGCGCCTCTTCATAATGTTCAGGGGCGGTGGTGTGGTCGTTTGCGCTCATGGCGTCCTCAAGTAATGCGGGGAATACGAAAGCTGTGGGATGTATCTGCAA
>JANPDQ010000055.1:0-10685 GCA_031431575.1 Polaromonas sp. | reverse complement strand
CGCCCCGCTGCTGGCTGAGGCCGATTTCACGTTTGAATTTAAAGAACCCGCCAACTTGCCCAACCCAATGCTGTCAATGCAAAACGCATTCTTCGGCTACCCCGCGCCTGTTGACGCGCCAGCGGGCACGCCGCCCACCGTCATTGTGCAAAACGTCAGCAAATCAGTGCTGGCGGGCCAGCGCATCGGCATTTTGGGCGCCAACGGCCAAGGTAAATCCACGTTGGTGAAAACCGTGGCGCGCGCCCTGACACCCATCAGTGGCGACATGACGGAAGGCAAAGGCCTGAACATCGGCTACTTTGCCCAGCAAGAGCTTGACGTGCTGCACTTGAACGACAACCCGCTGGAGCACATGATCCGGCTGGTAAAAGAAGTCACCGCCGCAGGAAAACTCGGCAACCAGCCAACGCGTGAGCAAGACTTGCGCAGTTTTTTGGGCAACTTCAACTTTGGCGGCGATATGGTCAAGCAGCCCGTGGGCAGCATGAGCGGTGGCGAAAAAGCACGCCTGGTGCTGTGCATGATTGTGTGGCAGCGCCCCAACCTGCTGCTGCTTGACGAGCCGACCAACCACCTGGACTTGGCCACGCGCGAAGCACTCAGCATGGCGCTCAATGAGTTTGAAGGCACGGTGATGCTGGTCAGCCATGACCGGGCGCTGCTACGCGCGGTGTGCGACGAATTCTGGATGGTCAGCCAAGGCGGTGTTGCGCCATTTGATGGCGACCTGGACGATTACCAAAAGTACTTGCTGGACCACGCTAAAAAGATGCGTGAAGATGCTAAAAAAGCCAGTGCAGCGCCCGTAGCCAAAACAGCAGAGAAAGCACCAGTTGCTATTGAAAAAGAAGCTCCTAGCGCGCATAAAACGGGCGCTACCGGCACTTTTAATGCTAAGAAGCCGACAAACAACGTGTCTGGCAACGCTGCCAAGCAATTGCGCAAAGAGTTGGACAAAATCGACGGTCAAATGCAAGCTTTGAATGCTGAAAAAGATACGCTGCAAACCCAGCTTGCCAGCAGCAAAGCTCCCTCAGACTTGGCCCATACAGGCAAGCGTATCAAAGCGGTTGATGCCGAGATAGACACATTGGAAGAACGGTGGCTTGAGCTGACTGAGCAGCTGGACACGGCGTCCGTGTAGAGTGTGGGTGAAGGAAATCCATCCATGCCCAACGCTCTTCATATGGCCGCTGACGATGTAGCAATGCAAGCCGCCGTCAAACGCAGCCGCAAACTTTTAAACAAACGTGCGCTGGTGGCCGCCGCGGCCAGTGCTGTGCCAGTGCCCGGCCTGGACTGGGCGGTGGACGCCGCCATGTTGTCAAAGCTGATCCCAGAAATCAACAAAGAATTTGGCCTTACCCCACAGCAGCTCGACAGCCTGAACCCGAAAAAGCGCGAGCAAGTGCAAAAGGCCGTGACGCTGGTTGGGTCGGTCCTGATTGGCAAGCTCATTAGTCGTGATTTGGTGATTGCAGCCGCCACCAAAATCGGTATGCGCCTGACCACCAAGCAACTGGCCAAATACGTGCCCTTTGCAGGCCAAATTGTTGCTGCAACCGTAGGCTATGCGGCGATTCGCTACCTGGGCGAAGAGCACATGAAAGACTGCATTCGGGTGGCGCAACAAGCGCAGCTGGAGCTGCCAGTTCCGCTGTTGGGGTATTCGGGCTGATCAGCTCTACTAACAACCCAGAAAAACCACTCAAAAAAACAACCCACAAAAACAAAAAGCGCTAGATGCAGGCATCTGGCGCTTTTGAAATTTTGGTGGGACCTGCGGGGGTCGAACCCACGACAAACGGATTAAAAGTCCGCTGCTCTACCAACTGAGCTAAGGTCCCAAAACCTTTGGATTTACGCCGAATACGAATGTTTGGCGTTTCCAGTTTTAGCTGCCGGTTAATGCAGCCAAGCCTCAAATTATAGCGTGAATTTTCGGCACCCAGCAAAAGTTAGTGTGCAATTTTGTCCAGCAACCAGCCCGCTGCGCAAATGCCGAAAGTTGCCGTCACGCTGACAACAGAGCCGTATCCGTGGCAGTTCAGGCTGTTGTCGGTAGTTTCAGTTTCAACCGCTGCGTCTGTCGTATTGGCGGGTTGCGCCACCGACTCGCGGCTAAAGACGCAGGTCACGCCAATCTTGCCCTGACGCGCAGCGCCGTGCTCTTTGCGTAGCCGGTAGCGCAGTTGCGCCAGCAACGGGTCATGCGTCGTGAGCGAGAGATCATCAATGTCAACCTTGTGCGCGTGCCGCTTGCCGCCCGCTGCGCCTACTGAGACAAAGTTAATTTTGTTTTGAAGCGCCCAAGCCGCCATGGCGGTTTTGGCTTTGACCTGGTCACACGCATCCAGCACTGAAAGCGATGGCTCTGCTTGCACGTCAAACCCTGCCACTGCAGGCCAGTTGGCGCTGTCCACAAATTCTTCAACGCAGCGCACATCGCATTCGGGGTTAATGTGCGCAATACGTTCGCGCATTGCCTGAACTTTTGACTGGCCCAGCGTGCTGTCCAGTGCGTGAATTTGCCGGTTGATGTTGGACTCTGCGATGTGGTCAAGGTCAATCAGCGTCAACCGCGCCACGCCGCTGCGTGCCAGCGCTTCAGCAGCCCATGAGCCTACTCCGCCAATGCCCACCACTACGACATGCGCCTGCCTGACTTGCGCGGCACCTGCTGCGCCGTAAAGCCGCGCCAAGCCGCCAAAGCGACGCTTAAGATCATAAGATTGCGACACTAAACGCTGCGTTCCAGGCGCCAAACCTGATACTTCAAAGCGATCACGGCGCCCGCAATGATTGCAGCAACCGCTACGAAACTGGTAGCACTGAGCGTTGCAATGCCCGACAAGCCCTGCCCCACCGTGCACCCCATCGCACACACACCGCCAACACCCATCAGCACGGCACCGCCCAAATGGTTGGCCGTGTCTTCTGCGTCCCGAAATCCTTCCCACCGAAAGGTGCGGCTGGCCAATGCGTAAACGGCTGAGCCAGCCACCACGCCAAATACAGACACAATTCCGATCGTCAACACTTTTGCTTTGTCACTAAAAAACATAAACCAGTCGATGGTGTAGGCCACTGGGGATACAAAACTCAGCGCCTCCATACGGCCAGAATTTGTGGCCACAAATGCCTCTTGCAACGTCTCAGGGTGCTCGGCCACGTAGCCCAAGTGCCCGCTGACCCACCACATGGCCGTAATCACTGCGCCCAGACCCAAGCCAGCCAGCAGGTTGTCGCCAGTCAAAAAATCCCGACCCGCTGCAGCCCAGCCAATCAGCGCCAAGCCGATGACCAGGGCCAATGCCAGCCCTGCCGCTGCCAGCGATATTCCAGTTGCACTTGCCAGCCAGCTAGGCAGCGCGGCATTGGTAGAAAAGTCTACGGCAACGCGGTCAACACTGGCTACCCGCCACACTGCGGTGATGCCTTTAAGCGTGGCAAAGGCCGCCACACCCATCACCACAAACACCACAACAGATTTTAAATTTCCGCCGCCAATACGCACCAATGTTTTGCTGCCGCAGCCTGACGCTAGCACCATGCCAAAACCAAACATCAACCCGCCAACAAGCGCTGACAGCCAGATAAAGCGATTGGATGCATACAGGGTTTTTGACGGATCAATCAAGCCCACCGAAGCCATGGCGTAAAAGCCAATCATCGCCACGCCGACCGCCATGCCCCACATGCGCATTCGCGTCCAGTCGCCCATGTTCACGATGTCGCTGACAGCGCCCATGGTGCAGAAATGGGTGCGCTGTGCAATCGCGCCGAAAAGCATTGAAACAATAAAAGCCGCCCACAGAACTTTCGTTGTGAGGGCGGTGAGTTGAGTGATATCCATGCCCCAATTTTAGGGGCAACGGCATACGCGCTTGATACGCTACTTCATTTTGGCAAGTCTGTCCTTGGCGACTGAGGCAGCTTCAGACTCGGGGAACACCTTGACCAAATCTTCAAGTGTTTTACGTGCCGCCTTCGGGTCTTTCAACTCGACCTGACAATTGGCAATCGACAACGCCGCCTCAGGCGCGCGGGGGCCATCAGGCGCAAGCGCCACAACAGATTTGAAATTTGCAATTGCTTCCTTGTAGCCGCGCAGCGCGTACTGTGCGTTGCCCAACCAGAAAAACGCTGAAGGCTTGTAGCCGGTGTTGGGGTAGCGCGTCAGAAAATCCAGAAAGGCAGTTTGCGCTGGTGCAAATTCACCTTTGCGCAGCATGGCCAGAGCCGCATCAAAATCGCGAACCTCGGCCGGGCTGGCTACAAACTCTTTGCCATCGGCCGATACTTTAGACGGCTCGAATTTCCGCAAGCGGTCTTCAACGCCCTGTGTCATGTCTTTTTGTTTGCGCTGCAGTTCAGCAACTTCACGGGCAAGCTGCTCATCCTGGCCACGCAACTTGGCCAGCTCAGAGCGTAGCCCTTCAATTTGGCTGGCCAATTCAAGAACACTTCGACGCAGCTGCGCGTTGTCTTCGTTGGCTTTTTTTAGCTCTTCAACATTGCGGAGTTGCTGCGCATCGACTTTCTGGCGCAGCTCAAGAATTGCCTTGCGTGCTTCGTCGTCACCAAAAAGCGCATGGGCATTGAACGCCAAAAGGCCAAAAACCCCCGCAGCCAGGGCATGGCGAGCAGCTCTAAAAGGTGATGCAATGTGCAGTTGATTCATGGCTCTTTCAGCGGTAGTTCAGTTCAGCGCGGCGGTTTTTGGCAAACGCTGCTTCGTCTGCGCCAGGCACTGCTGGTTTTTCTTTGCCAAAGCTGACGGCTTCAACCTGAGCATCGGTTACGCCCAGCAGCCCCAAGGCGCGGCGCACGGCTTCGGCGCGCTTTTGACCCAGGGCCAGGTTGTACTCGCGCCCGCCCCGGTCATCGGTGTGGCCTTCGATGGCCAGCTTACGGGTTTTGTTAGCCGCCATGTAGCGGGCATGTGCCTCGACAGCGCTCTGGAACTCTGGCTTCAAGGTGAAACTGTCGTAGTCAAAATAGATGATTTTGACAACGCCAGTGGGGCCCGCCACACCACTGTTGGTAGCCATTATTTCAACTGGAGCCACAGCGGTGGTAGAGCTGGTGCTGGTCCCTGGCGCAGTTGAAACGGCTGCGCCAGTGCGGCTTTCAACCGGCACGTCGTCGAGTTTGACGTTCGAGCCGCAAGCCGCAAGCAAAGTGGCAATCGCCAAGACCGGACTGGCAAAAAAAGTAGATCGATTCATAAGTAAACCTTCCAAAAAAAGTAGTTGAAATAATTGTCTCCCCCAGATGCGGCTATGCGTGTAGGGCGACACCACCAGCTGAACCTAAACCGATCAGGCCTATCGCGAAAAAGGGCTCCAATCGGGCTCGCGTATGTCGCCACTGGAGCCAGCCAGCCTGGCCTTGATTTTGCCGTCCAGCGTGGTCGTCATCAAAGCCTCGCGGCCTTGCTGCTGGGTGGCGTAAACAATCAGGCGGCTGTTGGGTGCAAAGCTGGGGCTTTCATCGGCCGAGGTATCCGTGATTTGTGTCGCGGTACCACTGGCCAGGTCCATCAACTGCAGCTTGAAAGCACCGCCGACCCGCGATATGTAAGCGAGATACTTACCGTCTGGGCTGAGCGCAGGCGAAATGTTGTAGCTGCCGTTAAACGTGACGCGTTCTACATTGCCACCCGAAGCAGGCATGCGGTAGATTTGCGGCGCCCCGCCCCTGTCGCTCACGAAGTAAATAGTTTTGCCATCAGCCGAAAAAGCCGGTTCGGTGTCAATGCTCGACGATTGCGTGAGTCGGCGCGGCTCGCCACCGGCTGCCTCCATCACGTACAACTGCGAACCGCCTTCGCGGCTGAGCGTTGCGACAATTTGACGACCATCGTTTGACCAGGCCGGTGCGCTGTTAGAGCCGCGAAAATTTGCGATCAGGCGGCGTTTGCCACTTGCGACATCATGCGAGTAGATCACTGGCTTGCGAGACTCAAACGACACATAAGCAAGCTGCGCGCCATTCGGCGACCAAGCTGGCGAAATAATTGGTTCGGGGCTGGCCAGTGCCGACTGCGCATTTTCCCCATCCGCATCAGCTACCCACAGCGTGTGGCGCGGGCCTGCTTTGGTTACATAAGCAATGCGTGTTGAAAAAATGCCTTTTTCACCAGTGAGTTTTTCATACACAAAGTCGGCAATGCGGTGCGCCGATAAGCGCAGGTCACCCGCCGACACTGCATAGTTTTGCCCACCCAGGTCTTGTCCGCGCACTGTATCCCACAGCCTTAGGCGCACATCAAAACGCCCATCGGCCAGCGGCGTGACGCTACCAGTTACCAATGAATCAGCGCCCTTTTGTTTCCACGCTGCCAGGTCGGGCCGGGCACTTTCATCAATCACCGCGCCGGCTGTGTCTACCGAGCGAAACACGCCGCTGCGTTCCAGGTCGGCCTTGACGATGGCTCCAACCTTCTGCGGAGCCTGCGCCTCACCACGAAAAGTGGCAATAGCAATCGGCATTTGGGTCAGACCGACGCCTGACACCTCTACCCGAAACTGCGCCGTGGCAGGCAGCGCTATGGTTAAAGCGCAGATCGCCAATAGTTGCTTGAATTTTGTATGGATGGCAGATGAGTTGGTGTGCATGGATATAAATTTGACAAGGCATTGAGGCGAAGGTTCAACGCTTTCGTGCTGTGCGTAAAGCGTATCCGACTAGAGCGCGAAAAAAAATCGACCTTCTGAAAGTTCGTAACTGGTTGAAACGCAAATGCAAAGTCGTGCCTTAACGTCCGGTTTTCTGATTACCCGCCGCCCGCCCCAGCATCCACAACTTGATGTAACGGAAGTAAGTGGTTTGAGCCACCGACGTGGCCAAAACGAAACCAAGCCGACCATCCAAAAAACCACGACGCAACCCGTAGGTACGAACAAACGCCCAAAAGGCGTGTGCAACCGCACTGGCCAGCGTTGCAGACTGCCCGCGTTTGAACATGTCAGCCGCGCCCGCTGTTGAATATGCGTCGGACTTGCTGAGCATTTGTGCCATGTCCCGGTAAGTCTCATGCATGAGGTCGTTTTCAAGCTGCCCAACAGCAGCCCGAGTCACCACTTTTTCATGTACCAGGTCTGCAGAAAACTGGGCTTGCCCACGGCGAAACAAGCGCAGTACGCGGTCGGGGTACCACCCCGAGTGGCGCATGTACTGGCCACAAAAACTGGACAATCTGGGCATGCTGTAAGCCATGAACTTCGGAGCAGCCAAGGCTTTTTGAATTTCAGACTTCAGCTCAAGGCTGACCCGCTCGTCAGCGTCAATTGACAGCACCCAGTCACATCGCGCCAGCGCCAGTGCCCTGCCCTTTTGAATGCCAAAGCCCAGCCAGTTGGAATGCAGCGTGACCTCAGCGCCCAACTGCTTTGCGATGTCTGCCGTGCCATCGGTGCTGCCTGAATCAACCACCACAATCTGATCAGCAAAAGCAACCGAGGCCAGACAGGCGGCGATGTTGTGCGCTTCGTTTTTCGTGATGATGATGACGGTCAGGCTGGGCAAGTCAGGCTTTCATACAATAAATAGTTTTACCCAATGAATACGGGCGTAAGCAGCTATTGATTATATAGCATATAAAGCCGAATTCTGAATGAACCGACAAGAGCTCAACCAGCCTTTGCAGCAAACCTCTATTTCTGCACACAGTCTGCGTAATAACGCAGCTTGCCTTTGGCATCCGTCTGCTCCACCAGACCATGAATATCGGTTTCAAAGCCCGGGCATTGCGCGTTGAATTCGCGCGCAAACTTCAAATAGTCAACAATTTTTTTATTGAATACTTCGCCCGGAATCAACAGCGGAATACCCGGCGGGTACGGCGTAACCAGGCCCACGGTGATGCGCCCTTCAAGGTGGTCAATTTCGACCCGCTCCGTGGTGCGGTGGGCAATGTTGGCATATGCGTCGCTGGGCTTCATAGCTGGCTGCAGGTCGCTTTGGTACACCTCAGTGGTCAGCCGCGCAATGTCGTACTTGGCGTACAGCGCGTGGATGTGCTGGCACAAGTCTGCCAGTCCCATCTTTTCGTAACGCGGGTGCTTCTGGCTGAACTCCGGCAGTATCCGCCACATCGCGGCGTTCTTGTCGTAGTCGTCTTTGAACTGCTGCAGCGCAGTGAGCAAGGTGTTCCACCGGCCTTTAGTGATGCCGATGGTAAACATGATGAAAAAGCTGTACAGGCCGGTCTTTTCAACAATCACGCCATGCTCGGCCAAAAACTTTGTCACGATGCTGGCCGGGATGCCGGTTTTGGCAAACTTGCCGTTCAGGTCCATGCCTGGCGTGACGATGGTCGCCTTGATCGGGTCCAGCATGTTGAAGCCAGTGGCCATTTGGCCAAAGCCGTGCCAGTTGTTGGCGCCGTTTTTGGCGGTCTTGGCACTGCGTGATTCGCCCTTAATGATCCAGTCTTTCGGGTTGCCAATGCCTTCTTCGCCAGCGTCATCGCCCTCAAACTTGTCTGGCCCCCAGACTTTGAACCACCAGTCAGCGCCATACTCGGCGTCGATCTTCTTCATGGCGCGGCGAAAGTCCAGTGCCTCGGCAATGCTTTCTTCAACCAGCGCGGTGCCGCCGGGCGGCTCCATCATGGCGGCAGCCACGTCGCAGCTGGCAATGATGCTGTATTGCGGGCTGGTACTGGTGTGCATCAGGTACGCTTCATTGAACAAATGCCTGTCGAGCTTGACGTCTTGCGAGTCCTGCACCAGCACATGGCTGGCCTGGCTGATGCCGGCCAGCAGCTTGTGGATGGACTGGGTGGCGTACACCACCGCCGTCTTGGGTCGAATGCGGTTTTTACCCATCGAGTGGTAGCTGCCGTAAAACGGGTGAAACGCCGCGTGCGGCAGCCAGGCTTCGTCAAAATGCAGGTTGTCGATGTAGCCGTCGAGCATGCCTTTGATGGTTTCGGTGTTGTAAAGCACGCCATCGTAGGTTGACTGCGTCAGCGTCATGACGCGGGGTTTGATTTTGCTGATGTTCTTGACGCCTTTTAGCAGCGGGTTGGCTTCAATCTTGGCGCGTATGGCATCGGGTTCAAATTCGCTTTGCGGAATCGGCCCGATGATGCCGAAATGGTTGCGCGTGGGCTTGAGGAACACCGGAATCGAGCCCGTCATGATGATGGCGTGCAAGATCGACTTGTGGCAGTTGCGGTCAACCACCACCACATCACCCGGTGCTACGGTGTGGTGCCAGACCATCTTGTTGCTGGTTGACGTGCCGTTGGTCACAAAAAAGCAGTGGTCTGCATTGAAGATGCGCGCTGCGTTACGCTCACTAGCACCAATCGCACCATCATGGTCCAGCAGCTGGCCCAGCTCTTCAACCGCGTTGCACACGTCGGCGCGCAGCATGTTTTCACCATAAAACTGGTGGTACATCTGGCCGACCGGGCTTTTCAAAAACGCCACGCCGCCAGAATGGCCGGGGCAGTGCCAGCTGTAGGAGCCGTCTTCGGCGTAGTCGAGCAGCGCCTTGAAGAACGGCGGTTGCACACCTTCAAGGTAGCTTTTGGCCTCACGCAAAATATGCCGAGCCACAAACTCGGGCGTGTCTTCAAACATGTGAATGAAGCCATGCAGTTCACGCAAAATATCGTTGGGGATGTGGCGCGATGTTTTGGTCTCGCCATAAACGTAAATCGGCACGTCCAGGTTCTTGCGGCGCACTTCTTCAATGAAGTTGCGCAGGTTCAGCACCGCCGGGTCCAGGTCAGGGCCGGGGGTAAATTCTTCGTCGTCAATAGACAAAATAAACGCGCTCGCCCTGCTCTGCTGCTGGGCAAACTGGCTCAGGTCCCCGTAGCTGGTCACGCCCAGCACTTCAAAACCTTCCGTTTCAATGGCCTGGGCCAGCGCGCGAATGCCCAGGCCGGAGGTGTTTTCAGAACGGAAGTCTTCGTCAATGATGACGATGGGGAAACGAAATTTCATAGAACGAGTGTATGGTGTGGTCAGAGGATGTGGCAGGGTAGCAGCGCTTGAAGCCAGCGGACAGCTTGCGAAGTGTACGGAATATATGCGTCGCCTATATTTTGCCAGTGGCTATTTGCATCAAAATGTGGCCTGTAGTCCACAGAATAAACATGAAAGAAAACTGACTATGGAGCAATCAACCATCTGGTGGGTTTTAGCTGGCGTGATGGTGGCGGTGGAACTGGCTACCGGAACCTTTTATTTGTTGATGCTTGCAATTGGAATGGCGGCTGGAGCGGTTGCTGCACATTTGGGCATGCCAGTTGTAGGGCAAATCGTAGCCGCCGCAGTGATCGGTGGCGGCGCGGTGGTGCTGCAGTATTGGCGCGGTCGCAACCAGCCCAAGGCCGCGACGGCAAACGCCAACAGGGACGTGCATATTGACATCGGCGAGATGGTGAGCGTTGACGGTTGGGCGCCCGACGGCACCACGACTGTGAAATACCGTGGCGCTACCTGGACCGCGATCATGGCCAACCCAAGCGAGCCGGCCGACAGCGGGCAATTTCGAATCATGCAGTTGCTGGGAAACCGGCTGGTGCTTGAAAGAGCTTGAGCCAGCTAAGAACTTTTTTAACCCTTGGAGAAAGCCATGGAAATTGCATTGATTATTTTGGTAGTTGCGGGCATCTTTATAGTGCGCAGCATAAAGGTGGTACCGCAACAAAACGC
>JANPDQ010000054.1:0-5315 GCA_031431575.1 Polaromonas sp. | reverse complement strand
GGTTTTTTTGGTGACCTGCTGGCCACATCTTTCAAGGCACGCGGTGCAGTGGGCCTCATCATCGATGGCGGCGTGCGTGACGTGACAGATCTTGAAAAAATGGGTTTCTCGGTGTTTAGCAAAGCCATTCATTCCAAAGGTTGCATCAAGGCGACTCTGGGCTCGGTCAACATCCCCATCGTCTGCGCTGGCGAATTAGTCAACCCTGGCGATGTGGTGATTGCCGATATTGACGGCGTGGTGGTCGTGCCCGCTGCCATGGCGGGTGTGGTCGCGGATGCTGCCGAGAAACGTGAGAGCTTTGAAGGCGAAAAACGCGCCCGGTTTGCGGCGGGTGAGCTGGGTCTGGATATGTACAACATGCGTGAATCTTTGGCGAAGGCTGGTCTCAAATACATTGATTAGATATACCCATCCAGCTTCCAACGCAAAGGCGCAAAGATGCAAAGTGCGCAAAGAATATATTGATTTGATTACTTCGCGTCCTTTGCGCTTTTGCGCCTTTGCGTTAGAAACTTCTTCTTGGTAATAAAAATGCAATTTACTAAAACTCCCGGATGGCTTGATTGGTATAACAGGCCAGCCAAGCCAACATTCAAGTTGCCGCCAGGCGCGGTCGACGCGCATTGCCACGTGTTTGGCCCTGGTGATGTGTTTCCTTACGCACCGGAGCGCAAGTACACGCCTTGCGATGCGTCAAAAGAGCAACTGTTCGCCCTACGAGACCACTTGGGCTTTGATAAAAACGTGATCGTGCAGGCCACCTGCCACGGCAGTGACAACCGGGCACTTGTCGATGCACTCAAAGCATCGAACAACAAGGCGCGCGGCGTGGCCACTGTGAACCGCAACGTGACCGATGCCGAACTGCAAGCCATGCATGCTGCTGGCGTTCGTGGCACACGTTTCAACTTTGTCAAACGCCTGGCCGATTTCACACCGCGTGAGGTATTGCTGGAAATTGCCAACCGTATCGCCCCGCTGGGCTGGCACGTGGTGGTTTACTTTGAGGCGGTGGACTTGCCTGAGCTGTATGACTTTTTTACCGCGCTGCCCACCACCGTTGTGGTCGACCACATGGGCCGGCCGGATGTGACCAAGCCGGTGGATGGCCCGGAGTTCGAGTTGTTCGTCAAAATGATGCGCGAGCACGCCAACATCTGGAGCAAAGTCAGTTGCCCCGAGCGTCTGAGCGTGACTGGCCCGAAAGCATTGAACGGCGAACAGAAAGCCTATCAGGATGTTGTTCCTTTCGCCAAGCGATTGGTGGAGACCTCCCCAGATCGCGTGCTGTGGGGCACCGACTGGCCTCACCCGAATCTAAAAGACCACATGCCCGACGATGGCCTGCTGGTGGACTTTATTCCGCAGATTGCCAACACGCCTGAGTTGCAACTAAAGCTGCTGGTGGACAACCCAACACGGCTGTATTGGAGCTGACATGTCACTGAACAAAAACTACCTTGATGTGCCCGGCACCACGATTTTTGATGCAGATGAAAGCCGCAAGGGCTACCACTTGAACCAGTTTTGCATGTCGCTCATGAAGCATGAAAACCGTGAACGCTTCAAGGCTGATCAGCGCACTTATGTCGACGAGTGGCCAATGACAGAAGACCAAAAGCAGGCGGTGCTGGATGTTGATTTGAACCGCGCCATATCGCTCGGTGGCAACATTTACTTTTTGGCCAAGCTGGGTGCCACGCACGGCAAAAGCTTTCAGCAAATGGCCGGCAGCATGACTGGCATGACTGAGATTGAGTACCGGGACATGATGATTGGCGGTGGGCGTTCGGTGAAAGGCAACCGCGTGGTGGGTGAGGGCGGTACCGCGCAAGCGCATCGCCAACCTCAAGGCGGCGCTTCAAAAAAGGGAGCGGTGTAAATGGCGAAAATCACTGCCAGCGTTTTTACATCGCACGTCCCAGCCATTGGTGCAGCACTGGACATGGGCAAGACTGACGAGCCGTATTGGCAGCCTTTGTTCAAAGGTTATGAATACTCCAAACAATGGATGAAGGACAACACACCCGACGTGATTTTTTTGGTGTTCAATGACCACGCCACAGCCTTCAGCCTGGACATGATCCCGACATTTGCGATTGGCACGGCTGCGTCTTACCAGCCCGCAGATGAGGGTTGGGGCCCGCGCCCTGTGCCTGTCGTGCAAGGTCATCCAGAACTCGCTGCGCACATCGCGCAATCCGTGATCCAGCAAGATTTTGACCTGACCATCGTCAACAAAATGGACGTTGACCACGGCTTGACCGTACCACTCAGTTTGATGTGTGGCCAACCCCCAGCGACTGACTTCAAATGGCCTTGCCCGGTGATTCCGTTTGCCGTGAATGTGGTGCAGTACCCCGTACCTTCGGGTCAGCGCTGCCTGAACCTTGGCAAAGCAATTCGCAAGGCCATCGAATCGTATGACGAAGACCTGAACGTACACATTTGGGGAACAGGCGGCATGAGCCACCAGCTTCAAGGCCCGCGTGCGGGTTTGATCAACAAAGTATTTGACGCATCATTCATGGATACCTTGATCAACAACCCCGAGGCTCAAGCCGCTATGCCGCACATTGACTACGTGCGAGAAGCTGGCAGCGAAGGCATTGAGCTGGTGATGTGGTTGATTGCACGTGGGGCGATGTCTGACTTGAACGGCGGCGGAAAACCTGCTGTCAAACACCGCTTTTACCACGTGCCCGCATCCAACACGGCTGTGGGCCACCTAATTTTGGAAAACAACTAAATGAAAAAACCCATCAAAGTAGCACTTGCTGGCGCAGGCGCATTTGGCATCAAGCACCTCGACGGCATCAAGCATATTGACGGCGTTGAAGTTGTCTCGCTGATCAGCCGCGACATTGAAAAAACCAAAGAAGTTGCTGCTAAGTACGGCATTGGGCACGTCACAACCGACCTGGCTGAAAGTCTTGCTTTAAAAGAAGTCGATGCCGTTATTCTTTGTACCCCGACCCAGATGCACGCCGACCAATCGCTGGCCTGCCTGCAAGCGGGCAAGCATGTGCAGGTTGAAATTCCTTTGGCCGACAGTATTCAGGGCGCAAACGCGGTGGTGGCGGCGGCAAAAAGCAGCGGCCTGGTGGCCATGTGCGGCCACACCCGCCGCTTTAACCCCAGCCACCAGTATGTGAATAAAGAAATCAGGGAAGGACGCTTCAACATTCAGCAGATGGACGTGCAAACCTATTTTTTTCGCCGTACCAACACCAATGCGCTTGGCCAGGCGCGTAGCTGGACTGACCACCTGCTGTGGCACCACGCGGCACACACCGTTGACCTGTTTGCCTACCAGTGCGGCAGCCCGGTGGTCAAAGCCAATGCGCTGCAAGGGCCAATTCACCCCACGCTTGGCATTGCGATGGACATGAGCATTCAGTTGCAAGCGGCCAACGGCGCAATTTGCACGCTCAGCTTGAGCTTTAACAACGATGGCCCGCTGGGGACTTACTTTCGCTATATTGGTGACACGGCCACTTACCTTGCCCGCTATGACGATTTGTATAAATCAACGAATCAGGGCAAAGACGAAACAATTGATGTGAGCAAGTTAGATGTGTCGATGAATGGCATTGAGCTGCAAGATCGCGAATTTTTCAGCGCTATTGCTGAAGGCCGCGAGCCAAACAGCAGCGTTGCAAAAGTGCTGAACTGCTACCAGGTGCTGCATAATTTAGAGCAACAACTAGCCTGAATACGGGCGTAAAAGTACTATTTTATTGAGACGTTCGGATGCCAGACACGCCAAAATTCGAGCTGCACTATTGGCCCACCATTCAGGGGCGCGGCGAGTTTGTGCGGCTGGCGCTTGAATATGCGGGTGCCAACTACTCAGACGTTGCGCGTGGCAACCAGCTTGACTTGGCAGGCGCTGACAAAGCTGCCAAAAAACGCATGGACGAAATGCTGCAAACCATGCGTGCACCCAGTCTTTCGCATCCGCCATTTGCACCGCCATTTTTAGTGCACGGCAAGGTCGTGGTGGCGCAAACCGCCGCCATTCTGCTTTACCTGGGCCCGCTGCTCAAGCTGGTTGCAAAGAGTGAAGTTCAGCGGATTTGGACGCACCAGATTCAGCTCACCATTGCTGACGTGGTTACCGAGGCGCATGACACCCACCATCCCATTGCAATGGGCCTGTACTACGAGCAGCAAATGCATGAAGCAGCCAAACGTGCACTTGAATTTCGGCGTGAGCGAATCCCGAAGTTTTTGAATTGGTTTGAAGCGGTGCTCACGCGCAACCCGAAGGGCCCAAGCTACCTGGTGGGTGCGCGCTTGAGTTACGTTGATTTGTCTTTGTTTCAATTGGTTGAGGGCTTGTTGTATGCATTTCCGAAAGCGTGCCGCCGCGCTTTGAGAAAAACGCCAAATATCCACGCTCTGCGGGAGCGGGTCAAAGGCGCGCCGCGCGTTGCTGCCTACCTTGCCAGCCCTAGGCGAATTGCGTTCAATGAAGACGGGATTTTTCGGCGGTATCCCGAACTGGATAGATAGCTTTTGCTACTGCTATTGCGACCGGCTAGACGGTCAGTAGTGGTACGCCGTTAATCGCAACGAAGTGCTAGCGCGGCACTCTCCTACACGGCACTTTGTTATTGCCTGACCGTGCCCAACCATTGCTGGCGCGACCATAGCTGGGCGGATCAAAAACTCAGGGCTTTAGCCTTTGATGATTGGCCGTACTCCTGCGTTCATATGCAAAGCCAGTGACGCCGTGTGCCTTCTTTTTAAAGGGAAAAACCATGACCAACATTACCGACAACGACCTGAATCAGACCACCAGTGGCAACCGCAAACATGGCCAGCTTGAAGGCATGATGTCCAGCAGCGTTTTCACGCCCTTGGCGGCTGGCGATACGCAAGAGCCTAACGCCGTTCAGATCAACGAAGACGCAGTTGACACTCTGAACGACTTGCTTGAAATTTGCCGCGACGGTCAGTATGGTTTTACTGAATGCGCTGCGCACACCAAAGCCAGCGATGTAAAAGTCGTGCTGACCCAGCGTGCAGAAGACTGCCGCCTGGCCAGTGTGGACCTGATGACGCTGATCAAGCAAATGGGTGGCAAGTGCGACGAAGGCGGCACAGCAATGGGTGCAATCCATCGGGGATGGGTCGCTGCCAAGGGCAAGCTTACCGGCTACAGCGACCTGGACATGGTCAACGAGTGCGAGCGTGCAGAAGACGTTGCGCTGGCGCATTACCGCAAGGCCTTGAATCGCAACTTGCCTGACGCTGCACACGCGCTGGTCAAGCAGCAAGCGAGCGGCGCGCAGCGTAACCACGAC
>JANPDQ010000053.1:0-2403 GCA_031431575.1 Polaromonas sp. | reverse complement strand
TGCAGCAGCAGCTTGAACTGCTCCAAATAGTAGTCACCATACAAGTCAGGGCGGGTAAGGGTGGTTTCAAACCGGCCTGCGCCAGCAACGAAGCCGTAACTGAGTTGTGCCGCATCGATGGCCTCTTGCAGCTTGCGGGATACGGTCTCGGTGTGGATGCGCACAAAGGGGTAACACGCCCTGACATGACCTGGCAAGGTTTCGCCAGCGACGTAACGCTGCATCGCGGTGCGCAAATGGGCGATTTGCTGGGTGTAAATCTGCTGGACTTGTACAAGCGCATCGGCTGCGTTGCTGTAGCGGCTAGGGGCGATGAAGCTGGGCAGGTAGGGCATGGTGTTAGCTTAGGTGTGGGTGCATCAGATCAAACAGGGGCCACGGGACTGACTTGTCAGACCGCAGGCGCAGCGGCCCCCCCCCCGGGGGCTGAGTGCTGCGGCTCCAAGCCCGCCTTCGCGGGCGTGGCCCGCGCGAAGGGCCTGTGCGTCACGCGATGGTACGTCCAGGGAGCTACGCAACGCGAGCGACCGTGGGGGCCACAGCTTCTCGCATGGTTACAAACTCTTCGGCCATGGTGGGGTGAATGCCAATGGTGCTGTCAAACACGGCTTTGGTGGCACCCGCTTTCATGGCCACGGCAAAGCCCTGCACGACCTCGCCCGCATCCGGCCCCACCATGTGCAGGCCCACTACGCGGTCGGTGTCGTTGTCCACGATCAATTTCATCAGGGTGCGCTCGGTGCTGCCGCTTAGCGTGTGTTTGAGCGATTTAAAGTCAGCGCGGTACACGCTGACTTTGTCGAACTTGTCGCGCGCCTGGCTTTCTGAATAACCGACCGTGCCGATATTAGGGTGTGTAAATACCGCCGTCGGAATAAAGTCATAGCTCATGGATCGTGGGTTTTTGCCCGCCGCTGGGCCAAACAATTGGTCAACCACCACCATCGCCTCGCCAAGGGCCACAGGGGTCAGTTGAACCCGCGCTGTCACGTCGCCGACTGCAAAAATGTGCGGCACGGTGGTGCGGTAATGCTCGTCTACTTTGATGGCCCCTGCCGCATTGACTTCAACGCCCACGGCATCCAGGCCAAGACCGCTGGCATTCGCTGTGCGGCCAGTGGCGTACAGCACGGTGTCTACCGTTACGCTTTCACCATCGCCCTTGATCTTGACGTGCAGGCCGTGCGGCGTTTTGGTGATCGACTCCACCTCAATCTTGAATTTGAAATTGACCCCGGTCTTGGTCATCTCCGCAGCGATAAAGCTGCGCACGTCTTCGTCAAAACCAGTCAGCACTTTGTCGCCCCGATGCACTTGCGTCACGTGCGCGCCCAAGCCGTTGAAGATGGATGCAAATTCGCAGGCAATGTAGCCGCCGCCCACCACCAGTAGCCGCTTGGGGAAGGGTGACAGGTCAAACATGTTGTCTGAAGTGACGACGTGCTCGTGGCCTTCAACGGCCGGGACTAGGGCGGTACCGCCAGTTGAAATCAAAATATTCTTGGCGGTGAATTGTTGGTCGCCGACTTCTACCGTGTGCGGGCCAACAAGCCGCGCCCAGCCCTTGATGACTGTGACGCCCGCGCCTTCAAGCAGATTGTCGTAAATTCCATTGAGCCGTTTGATCTCTTTGGCACGATTGGTTTTAAGCGTCTCCCAATTAAAGACAGGCGCAGCGCCTTCCCAGCCAAAACCGTGCGACTCCTCAAAGAAGTCAGCAAAATGCGCTGCGTAGCTGTAAAGTTTTTTCGGAATGCAGCCTACGTTCACACACGTGCCGCCCATGTCGGCCACTTCAGCCAAGCCAACACGCGCACCGCGCTGCCCGGCCATGCGCGCAGCGCGCACGCCGCCGCTGCCACCGCCGATGACGAAAAGATCAAAATCGAATGTCTGCACAGGGTTTTCCTTATGTTTTTAGCTTCGCCCATGATAATTGGGGATGACTACATCTACAGACTTCGCCGCTTTGTCCTTGCCCGCCCACGTGCTGGCCAACCTCACCCAGCTGGGCTACACCCAGATGACGCCCATCCAAGCCGCAGCGTTACCCGTTGCGTTGCTGGGCAAAGACCTGATTGCCCAAGCCAAAACTGGCAGCGGCAAAACCGCCGCCTTTGGCATTGCGCTGCTGGCCAACCTGAACGCCCGCCGTTTTGCCGTGCAAGCGATGGTGCTGTGCCCCACCCGCGAGCTGGCCGACCAGGTGGCGACTGAAATCCGCCGCCTGGCGCGGGCTGAAGAAAACGTCAAGGTGGTGGTGCTGTGCGGCGGTGTGCCGCTGCGTAACCAAACCGCGACGCTAGAAAACGGCGCGCACATCGTCGTCGGCACACCAGGCCGCATCATGGACCACTTGGGCCGTGGGCATTTGAACTTGGAGGCGATGAACACGCTGGTGCT
>JANPDQ010000052.1:0-2360 GCA_031431575.1 Polaromonas sp. | reverse complement strand
CTGTATTTAGAGCTCATTCGCTGGAACCGCCCAGCGGGCTGGCTGCTGCTGCTGTGGCCCACACTGTCGGCCCTGTGGCTTGCCTCGCATGGTTTCCCGGGCTGGCACTTGGTGATTGTTTTCACGCTGGGAACGTTTTTGATGCGCAGCGCAGGGTGCTGCATCAACGACGTTGCCGACCGCGACTTTGACCGCCACGTCAAACGCACCGCCGAGCGCCCGGTGACCAGTGGCAAGCTAAGCAGCCGTGAGGCGCTGGCCGTTGGCGCGGTGCTGGCGCTGTGTGCGTTTGCTCTGGTGCTTACCACGAACATCACTGCGATCGCCTGGTCATTCGCCGCGCTGGGCATTGCCATCATCTACCCGTTTGCCAAGCGTTATGTCGCCATGCCGCAAGCGGTGCTGGGTGTGGCTTTCAGCTTTGGTATTCCGATGGCGTTTGCTGCAGTGCAGTCGCGTGTGCCGATGCTGGCTTGGCTTTTGCTGCTGGGCAACCTGTTTTGGGTGATTGCCTACGACACCGAATACGCGATGGTGGACCTCGACGACGATGTAAAAATTGGCATCAAAACATCAGCCATCACGCTGGGGCGGTTTGAGGTTGCGGCGGTGGCACTGAGCTACGCTGTATACCTCGGAATATGGTCTTTTGTGCTTCTAGCCCAAGTAATACAGGCGCAAGCAGCTATTATTTATATAGCAATTGGATTGGCGTCGGTGCAAGCTGCATGGCATGTCTGGCTTATCGCCAAACGCCAGCGCGACGACTGCTTTAAAGCGTTTCGGCTCAACCACTGGCTGGGGCTCACGGTGTTTTTGGGCATTGTTGCTGCCTATGTGGCGTTGTAATAAGCCTGGTGCACTAGCTTAGTCCACGCCGAATTCATCGCCCATTTCAGTAGCCCGGTTTTTTGCAGCAACCATCGCCCGGATAAACAGCGTTTTCACGTTGTCCTGCTCAAGCGACGAGATTGCAGCATGTGTGGTGCCGCCTTTGGACGTGACCCGTGCGCGCAAGACCTCAGCGGGCTCCTCAGAGCCTTTGGCCAGCGCCGACGCGCCGGAAAATGTGCCTACTGCCAGCTTGTGCGCCTGCGCGTGGCTTAGCCCCATCGACACTCCGGCTTGCACCATCGCCTCAATAAAGTAAAAAACATACGCTGGGCCCGAACCCGACAGCGCAGTAACCGCATCAAGCTGCTTTTCATCGCCCAGCCACACCATGCTGCCAGTGGGTTTGATCACCCGCTCAATGCGCGCCCGGTCAGCCACGCCGACTGCATCGCGTGAGTAAAGCGCCGTCATGCCCTTGCCGACCAGCGCCGGCGTGTTGGGCATGGCGCGCACCACACGCTGCGTGCCCAACCAGTGCGCAATGCTTGCGCTACGGATACCCGCGGCCACGGACAGGTGCAGTGCAGCCTTCACGTGAAAGCGCGACTGCAGTGCAGCCTCTTTGAAAACCTGCGGTTTGATGGCCCACACCACCATGTCTGCGCTGGCCAAATGTGCGCCTGGCATTTCATTGACTTGCACGCCAAACTTGTCACGCAGTTTTACGCACTGTTCAGCAAGCGGTTCCACCACTTGAATGTTGGCTGTGGGCGTGCCTTTTTTCAGCAAGCCGCCAATCATGGCCATGGCCATATTGCCGCCGCCAATGAAAGCGATGTGGTCAAACGGGGCCGAGTGCGGTGCAGAAGTTGTTATTGCCATAAGTCATCAATCGATTAATTCAAAAGCCAGCAGTTGCGTGATTTGTTGTAGGTTGAAATTATCATCGCTTATGAACAGCAAGCTGCGCTTGCCATTGGCCAGCTTTGGTCCCCATGCCATGCCTTCAGTATTGTCGAGCTGCGCCAAAGCCGGGTAGTTTGCAAAATCAGCCACCAGGCTTTTGGCTGGCGCGGTGTAGTTGCCTGCTGTCAGTTCTGGCACGTTCAGGGTGTCTGAGCCTTGCCGGGTGTCAATTTCATAGACCCGCAGCGCGTTGCGCTTATTTTGCCCAAGCCCGGCCATGTAGGCACGCTCCAGCACCAGCATGCGGTGCGTATCCAGCATCAAAATTTCAGTCACGCCATTGTCAGCATTAGCGTTGGCTGGCACTGGCGCACGCGGAATAGCGTCTGGCTGGTACGCAATCTGCCTGAGCATTTTGCCGCTGGCAAGGTCTACTTGCGTGAAGCGGCACGGCGCGCCCGGCACACCCACAGCTGGCACTGGCCCATCCTGGCGCAGCGCGGCTTCCATCGCCAGCCACGCGGTTTGGCCATCGGGCGCAACGGCCAAGCCTTCAAGCGTTTTATTAATTCGCGGGCCTTCCAGCAGCCCAAAGTCAAACATCGCGGGCAGCGCAAATA
>JANPDQ010000051.1:0-2272 GCA_031431575.1 Polaromonas sp. | reverse complement strand
GGCTTTGAGCAAACAGTCAGTTGCCGACCAGAAGAAAATCGAATCGCTGGACAGCATGCCGTTTGAGATCTACCGTGAACAGTACGTTTCAAGTGAGAGGCTGGGCACACCAAAAGCTGCCAAGGTGCAGGTTGCCGTCAGTGTTTAGTGCTTAATTGGCTTTTAGCCTTACAGATATGGGCGCAAGCAGCTACTAAATTAATAGTAATCTTGACCGGGATGCCTACAGCCACTTGCTCAGCACGCCCAGTGCAAACGGCAAACTCACCATGCCCAACAATGTTGACAGCGTGACAAGCCCGGCTACATAGCCGCCGTTAAAACCCATGCGTGCCGCCAGCACGTAGCAGCTTGATGCGGTGGGCAGCGCCGCAAACGCCAGCAAAATGGTTGCCTGTGCAGGCGGCAGCCCAAATGCTTTGGCAAAGCCCAGCGCCAGCAGCGGCGCAATTGCATGGCGAATCAGCAGCACCGCAACGCCGAGTGTTTTGGCCCCCGCCAAATGCCCCAGTTGCATGCCAGCGCCAGCCGCCAGTAGCCCAAGCGCGAGCGACGCTGCGCCAATGCGGGTCACAGTGGGTTCCAGCCACACTGGCAGCGTAAAACCTGCAAGGTTGGCCACCAGCCCGCACGCAGTGGCCAGTATCAATGGGTTGCGCGAAATCTCTTTTGCAAAGCCGACTTGACCAGCCCGCGCCATCGGCCACACCGCCGCCACATTGAACATCGGCACGCACACGCCAATCAGCACCGCAATCAGCAGCGGGCCCTGGCCGGGCACCAGCCGGTCAGCCAGGGCCAGACCAATAAAAGAATTGAACCGAAAAGCCACTTGTGCGCTGGCCGCATGCAGGCGCTTGTCGATCACTTTGCCAAGAGCGAGCACATGCGGTAGGCAATACGCCAGCGCAATGGTGGCCAGCCCGGTCAGCAACCCGGCGAAAATCAGGCTGGATGTTGCGCGTAAATCTAGCGGGCTTTTCACGATCGAGTGAAACAACAGCACCGGAAATAAAAAGTAATACACCAGGCTTTCAACCTGCGCCCAAACCGTACGGTTCAATGCCGTGTAGCGGCAGACCAGGTAGCCGCAAACAATCAGGGAAAAGTCAGGAAACAAAAGCTGCGCGTAATTCACGCATTGAGAATAACCTTTAAACAATGCGTGCTCCGGGTTAGTCCGCTTTTAGATTGGTCGCAGTTGGGCAATAGTCTTATAACTCTTGCTTTCAACGGTTTTTATCTGGAGATTTTCACCATGCAACGTCGTCCGTTTTTTGCTTTGTCAACTCTTGCTGCGCTGCTTCTGGCCGCTGCTCCAGCCGCAGTGATGGCCCAGGCCTACCCAAACAAGGTGATTCAGTTGCAGGTGCCTTTTGCACCCGGTGGCACGACCGACATCGTGGCGCGAGTCATTGCCGAGCCGCTGGGCAAAGCACTGGGCCAAACCGTGGTGGTGGTGAACAAGGCAGGCGGTGGCGGCATTATTGGCGCGGCAGAAGTTGCGCGCGCAGCACCCGATGGCTATTCGCTCGGCATGGCCACGGTGTCCACCACAGCAGCCAACCCGGCGATTAACCCCAGGATGCCGTACAACATCGAGACCGATTTCACGCCCATCATCAACATTGCGGCCACGCCGAATGTGATTGCGGTGCACCCGAGTTTTCCAGCTAAAAACTACAAGGAATTCATTGAGGTTTTGAAAAAATCACCGGGCAAGTATTCGTACTCGTCGTCCGGCACGGGCGGCATTGGCCACCTGCAAACCGAGTTGTGGAAGGGCTTGGCTGGCGTGTTCGTCACGCACATTCCGTACAGCGGTGCAGGCCCGGCGCTGCGCGACACCGTGGGCGGCCAGGTGGAAATTATTTTTGACAACGTGCCATCTGCATTGCCGCATTTTGTCGCCAAGCGCTTGGTCCCGATGGCGGTTGCCGCGCCGCAGCGTTTGGCTGCGCTGCCAGATGTGCCCACCTTTAAAGAATTGGGTTTAGAGCCAGTCAACCGCATGGCGTATTACGGCATTTTGGGTCCCAAAGGCCTGCCGCGCGATGTGGTGGACAAAATCAACGCCGCAACCCGTAAGGCTTTGGAAGACCCGGCAATTCGCAAACGCATTGAAGACACAGGCTCTGTGGTGTTGGGCAACACGCCCGAGCAGTTTGCCCAGCAAATGAAAGACGAGTTGGCGGTGTACCGCAGCGTGGTGAAGTCTGCTAACTTAAAAATCGAATAATTGCGCCGCATTCAACTACGCGCAAAGCCGCCC
>JANPDQ010000050.1:0-1672 GCA_031431575.1 Polaromonas sp. | reverse complement strand
GCGACAGCGTGATGCTGTTGACGTTGACCGGGCAACCCGGCGTGAGAGAAAAATGCAGGCGCTGCGAGTAAGCCGTGTCTCCGGGGAACACGGCAGCGCGCTCATCGACAGGAGGCGAGATGTCCCAGATTTTGCGTTGCGACTTCACGGGTGAAAAGGTCATACCTTGAAGGTAGCACCGCTGAAAAAGTCGTGGTGTCGGTTATTTCCAACAGCGTTTGAAAATATGCGTACGTTCAGTTTTCCAGACGCCCTAGCAACAAGTATTCCATCAGTGCCTTCTGCACATGCATCCGGTTCTCGGCCTCGTCCCAAACCACCGACTGCGGGCCGTCAATGACATCGGCCTCAACTTCTTCACCCCGGTGGGCGGGCAGGCAGTGCATAAACAAGGCATCGGGCTTGGCGGCGCGCATCATCTCTGCGTCTACACACCAGTGGGCAAAGGCTTTTTTGCGGGCTTCGTTTTCAGCCTCAAAACCCATGGAAGTCCACACGTCGGTGGTGACCAGATCGGCTCCTGCGCATGCCTGGAGCGGGTCTTTGAAAACTTGGTAACTATCTGCGGAGCGAATGCCTGCAACCGACTGGTCCACTTCATAGCCGCCAGGCGTGCTCAGGTGCACTTTAAAACCCAAAATTTCGCTGGCCTGCAGCCATGTGTTGGCCATGTTGTTGCCGTCGCCCACCCACGCAACTGTTTTGCCGGTAATGCTGCCGCGGTGCTCGATGTAGGTAAAGATGTCGGCCAAAATTTGGCACGGGTGAAACTCGTTCGTCAGGCCATTGATAACTGGCACGCGTGAATGCTCGGCAAAGCGGTCGATTTTGGTTTGCTCAAATGTGCGAATCATCACCAGGTCCACCATGCGGCTGATAACTTTGGCGCTGTCTTCAATCGGCTCGGCGCGGCCCAGCTGGCTGCCTTCGGTGGTCAGGTTAACTACCGTGCCGCCCAGCTGGTACATGCCGGCTTCAAAGCTCACGCGCGTGCGGGTCGATGCTTTTTCAAAAATCATCGCCATGGTGCGGTCGACCAATGGCTGGTGCTTTTCGTAGGCTTTGAATTTCTTTTTAATTAGCGCAGCGCGCTCAAATAAATACGCGTATTCGTCCGCATTTAAACCGCTGAACTGCAGGTAGTGTTTGATCGCCTTATTCATTGATGAGCGATGCAACAGGCGCACTGGCGTCGTTCGTTTTGTCGTGCAAAAACTGCTTGATCAGCGGCACCAAAATAGCCACCACCTGATCAGCCTCAAGTGTCGTCATGATGAGCGGCGGCACCAGGCGAATGACCGAGTCAGCCGTGACGCTTATCAGCAAGCCCTCATCGGCAGCCTGCTTGAGCAAGTCGCCGCAAGGTATGTCCAGCTCGATGCCCAGCATCAAACCGCGGCCGCGAATGTTGACTACGCCCGCCTGGCCAGACAGCTCGCGCTCCAGCGCCGCACGCAAATGCCCGCCGGTATTGACCGCGTTGGCAATGATGCCGTCTTCTTCCAAAATGCGAATCGTCTCCACCCCCGCACGCATCGCCAGCGGATTACCGCCAAACGTCGTGCCGTGGTTGCCGGGCTTGAAGATATGCGCAGCTTTTGGCCCGCACACCACCGCGCCAATCGGCACGCCAGAGCCCAGCCCCTTGGCCAGCGGCATCACGTCAGGCTTG
>JANPDQ010000049.1:0-1660 GCA_031431575.1 Polaromonas sp. | reverse complement strand
GCGACAGCGTGATGCTGTTGACGTTGACCGGGCAACCCGGCGTGAGAGAAAAATGCAGGCGCTGCGAGTAAGCCGTGTCTCCGGGGAACACGGCAGCGCGCTCATCGACAGGAGGCGAGATGTCCCAGATTTTGCGTTGCGCGGTTGTCATGCCTTAAAGGTAGCACCGCTGAAAATACTGCGGTGTCGGTTATTTCCAACAGCGTTTGAAAATATGCGTGCGTTCAGTTTTCCAAACGCCCGAGCAGCAGGTATTCCATCAGTGCCTTCTGCACATGCATCCGGTTCTCGGCCTCGTCCCAAACCACCGACTGCGGGCCGTCAATGACTTCGGCATCTACTTCTTCACCGCGATGCGCAGGCAGGCAGTGCATAAAGAGCGCATCGGGTTTGGCGGCCCGCATCATGTCCGCATCGACGCACCACAGCGCAAAAGCTTTTTTGCGCGCTTCGTTTTCAGCTTCAAAACCCATGCTGGTCCAGACGTCGGTGGTGACCAAGTCAGCGCCTGCACAGGCCTCATGCGGGTCTTCGAACACCTTGTAACTTTCAGCTGAGCGAATGCCTGCAACCGACTGGTCAACTTCATAGCCGCCGGGCGTGCTCAGGTGCACTTTAAAACCCAAAATTTCGCTGGCCTGCAGCCATGTGTTGGCCATGTTGTTGCCGTCGCCTACCCACGCGACTGTTTTGCCGGTAATGCTACCGCGGTGCTCGATGTAGGTAAAGATGTCGGCCAAAATTTGGCACGGGTGAAACTCGTTGGTCAAGCCATTGATAACTGGCACGCGTGAATGCTCGGCAAAGCGGTCGATTTTGGTTTTCTCAAATGTGCGAATCATCACCAGGTCGACCATGCGGCTGATGACTTTGGCGCTGTCTTCAATCGGCTCGGCGCGGCCTAGCTGGCTGCCTTCGGTGGTCAGGTTAACCACCGTGCCGCCCAGCTGGTACATGCCGGCTTCAAAGCTCACGCGCGTGCGGGTCGATGCTTTTTCAAAAATCATCGCCATGGTGCGGTCCACCAGTGGCTGATGTTTTTCGTAGGCTTTGAATTTCTTTTTGATCAGCGCAGCGCGCTCAAATAAATACGCGTATTCGTCCGCATTTAAACCGCTGAACTGCAGGTAGTGTTTGATCGCCTTATTCATTGATGAGCGATGCAACAGGCGCACTGGTGTCGTTCGTTTTGTCGTGCAAAAACTGCTTGATCAGCGGCACCAAAATAGCCACCACCTGATCAGCCTCAAGTGTCGTCATGATGAGCGGCGGCACCAGGCGAATCACGGAATCAGCCGTGACGCTTATCAGCAAGCCTTCGTCAGCCGCCTGCTTGAGCAAGTCGCCGCAAGGTATGGCCAGCTCGATGCCCAGCATCAAACCGCGGCCGCGAATGTTCACCACACCGGCCAGGACCGACAGCTCGCGCTCCAGCGACGCGCGCAAATGCCCGCCGGTATTGACCGCGTTGGCAATGATGCCGTCTTCTTCCAAAATACGAATCGTTTCAACGCCAGCGCGCATCGCCAGCGGATTACCGCCAAACGTCGTGCCGTGGTTGCCGGGCTTGAAGATATGCGCAGCTTTTGGCCCGCACACCACCGCGCCAATCGGCACGCCAGAGCCCAGCCCCTTGGCCAGCGGCAT
Source organism: Polaromonas sp. (assembly GCA_031431575.1). Classification (GTDB taxonomy): domain Bacteria; phylum Pseudomonadota; class Gammaproteobacteria; order Burkholderiales; family Burkholderiaceae_C; genus Polaromonas. The sequence continues at coordinate 13 of JANPDQ010000049.1, read as the reverse complement.
CACGTCAGGCTTG
>JANPDQ010000048.1:0-7686 GCA_031431575.1 Polaromonas sp. | reverse complement strand
ACCCGCCTGCGCGGGTTTGGACAGCGCGAAGGGCCTGCGCGTATCGCGCTGGCACGTCCGGGGCGCTACACGAAGTGAGCAACCGTGGGGGTACTTATTTCAAACGGGATCGGGTTGCGAATGCTGTTGGCAACTGGCGAGTAAAAATTGGCATGCTGCACGATTTCATCCAACACTTCCCGCGTAGCGTCACCTTCAAGAATCACTTTCACGCGAATCGCCTGAAACCCCATCTCCGGTGGCTCCTTCAGTGCACCACCCGCTCCCCAAGCTGCGGGGTTGCCAATGTCGCCCTCCATAAAAATTTCCAGCTTGGTCAGCTGAACTTTTTTCCAGGTCGCCACCGCGGTGATGCCGACTGCAAGGCAGCCACCCAAACCCGACAGAACTATTTCCCCAGGCGCTGGTGCGGTGTCTTCACCAAACAGATGCAGCGGCTCGTCGACCACCACCGGCTGGTGGTTGCCGACGTAGCTCAATGAACGGTACATGCCCTGCATGACAGTTTTGACCTTGTTGGTGCCTCGTGATGCGGGGTTTGCACAGCCCTTGGCCGCAAAGGCTGCAAGGCCTTCGCTGTCAATCGGTTTCAAATAGGCCTTGATGGTTTCGGGTGCGTTCAAAATTGCTGTCGTCATTCATGTCTCCAGAAAGTTCTCGAAAAAATACTTACGCCGCCATGGCCAGTTTCATGGGCTTGGGATGGATGACAGGCAGATCTGTTTCGATCGGTAATCCGTTGTCGCGCGACCATTCGTTCCATGATCCAAAGTACATCCGCACGTCTGAAAAACCCGCTTGCTTGAGTGCCAGAAAAGTGTTGGATGCGCGCGCGCCCTTAAAGCAGTAGAGATAAACGGTGTCCGACGTAGAAATGCCGGCAGTAGCGCACTCAGCTTGCACTTCCAGCGGCGACTTGAACACCGGACCCGCAGCAGAGGGCTTCATAAAGCGGTACCACTCAATCCATTTGGCACCTGGCAAGCGACCCTTGCGCGGTGCAAAGTCTTTGCCGTACGGGCTGGAGCTTTCGCCGGTCCACTCGTCAATGTCACGCACATCGAGAAGCTTGACATCACTGTGCAGCGCAGCAGCTACGTCGTCTTTAGTCAGCATCACGTCGGCGCCGACCAAATCGGCCGGAAATGTCTTGGCGGTAGCTGTTGGTGCTTCTGTACTGACGGCCATGCCAGCAGCTTTCCAGGCTGAAAAGCCGCCATTCAGAACGCGTATTTTTGGGTAGCCGAGCCACGTCAGCAGATAGTAGCCACGGCACGATTGGCCATAACCACTGTTCAACGCGTCTTCATAGAAAACAGCGGTCTCTGCCCCGGACAGGCCAATGGCTCCAAAGTGTCCGGCGAATGTAGATTTAAGGGCGCCCAAGCCTTCAGCCGTTGAGGTCGCCAGGAAGGTAAAAATCTCACGCAGGTTCACCGCTCCGGGCAGATGACCAGCGGCGTAAGTGTCTGCATCGCGGGTGTCGATCAGAACAACTGGCTCGGTGCCCGTCATGGCGCTGAGTTGTTCAGGGGAAATCAGCACATTTGCGAAGGTAGTTGAAGCGGTCATGGCAATCTCCAAAAGGTCTACGGCACATGCCGTCCCACCTGACATTGCAACCTGCGTGCCAAACGCCCGGAAAACGCGATTTTTAGTAAACAATCGAGCTCTAGCCCAATAAAATAGGGCGCTAGCAGCTATAAAAAACATATCATTAACATGGCAATAGGTGCCTGCCGACACATCGCACCAACAACACAATGTCTACAAATTGTCGCCACTATGGCGATCGGAAAGCCCCAACTTGCGCAGACGGTAGCCAAACTGTCGCGCTGTCAGGCCAACGGCTTGCGCCGCACGCGACTGGTTGCCGCCATTGGCCTGCATGGCCTGCAAAAGCTGCGCCGGTGAATGCGACTGCACTGCCAGATAGTCACGAACAGCTGCGTGATGTTCTTGATGGCCTTGTTGGCCTTGTTGTTCTTGAGCGTGCTGCGCAGCAATACGCACTGGCGCACTGGTAGTTGGTGCAGCGCTGGGTCCGGTGGGTAAAAAGCGCATCAGCTCTGTGCTTGAGACCATTGCGCTGTCGGTCAGTAACACCAGGCGCTCAATCACATTGCCGAGCTCACGAATATTGCCAGGCCACGGGTGCTCTTCCAGTTTGGCGAGCGCGTCGTGCGACAGGCTCACATTGCGCTGGTTGTCCTGGTTAACGCGCATCAAAAAATGCAGCGCCAGTGCGCGAATGTCTTGCGGCCGCTCGCGCAACGCCGGCAAGCGGATAGGAATCACGTTCAATCGGTAAAACAAGTCGCGCCGGAAGAGCCCGCGCTGCACGTCCTCCTCCAGGTCGCGGTTGGTCGCTACCACCACCCGCACTGCCACTTGTACTTCACGCTTGGCACCCAGGCGTACCACCGTGCCTTCTTGCAGTGTGCGCAGCAGCTTGGTTTGCAAGGCCAGCGGCATTTCACCAATTTCGTCGAGAAAAATGGTGCCTTTGTCGGCTTGCTCAAACCAGCCGGCACGGGCGGTTTGAGCCCCGGTGAAGGCGCCGCGTTCGTACCCGAACAGCTCGGACTCAAAAAGGGTGTCGGGTATGGCGGCGCAGTTGACTTTGATGAATGGCTGGTCGCGCCGCTGGCTCGACAGGTGCACGGCGCGCGCGAAAAGTTCTTTGCCAGTGCCTGATTCGCCCAGCAGCAGCACGCTGGCCGATGCATCCGCTACCCGCTCAAGCTCGCTCAAAGCGCGGAGCAGCGCTGGCGAGGTGCCAATGATTCCGTAGCGCGCGGCAGCGGTTTCCAGTGCGCGCGTGAGCAGCAGGTTTTTCGCTTGCAGCGCGCGTGTTTTTTCGCCCACCAGCGCCTGCAGCTGCAGCAGCTGGCCCGCGAGCGTGGCTAAAATTTTCAGCACCGCTACGTCGTCGGTCAATTGCCGGTCACGGCTGCGAATGCGGTGGCAGGCCAGCACGCCAATCACCTCGCGATTCACTTCAATTGGCAGTGCGATAAAAGCCACCACGTCTTGCGGAAGTTGTGCTCGCGCAACCGCCCGTGCCAAAAACTGCGGCTCGGCATCAATGTCTTGCACGATGATGGGCTGTGCCGTAGCTAGCACCCTGCCAGTGATGCCCTCAGCCGGACCATACCTGCCCAGCGCCATTTCGGTTTTGGTCAAGCCATACGCATAGCGAATGGCCGACGCAGGATGGACGGCAGCGTTGCGCGAATCATGTCGTACTGGCCTGCGGTCTGCCAACCCTTCAAGGGCGATGTTCCCTACAAAATCTGCAAGCACGATCCGCCCCCGGTTCAACCCCAGCAGCTCTGACATGAGGTGCAGCATTTCCCTGAGCACCACATCCGGTGCAAGGCTTTTGCCCACCAGGCGCATCACCTCACTGAGCAGCAACAGCTCTTGCGCGCGCCATTGGTTGGCAACAGACGGGTTGGACTTGGCTTGCGACATTGTCAATAACAAGCAATTATTCGGCCAGAGTTCACGGGAATGTCTGGCAGCCTTAATCGTAAGAATTCGTATAGACTAAAAACTCGGTGCGGAACTTGCTGGCGACTTGGCACTATGCAAGCCGTTGTGGCCGCGCCTCAATCTTTATCTGAAAGACTCTCTCATGCTTCGCCAGAATCTTCGTCCAACATCACGGCCGCTTTTGCAGTGGCGCATTGGCTGCACGGCGGCATCTGTTGCTGCGGCGCTGGTGCTGTCGGCCTGCGGCGGCGGCAGCAGCGGTGTCGCGGTGCAGCCGAATCCGCCTCTCACGCAAACCACGCCGTGCGTTCAGCCCTCGGGCACCGGCACGGTAGTGGTCGGCTCAGGCTTGCCAGGGGACCCGGCCATCCCTGAGTTGGCATCTGGTTACAAGCTGGGCAAGAAAGTTTTGACGACTGCGTCCTACATGGTCGTTACGGCCAATCCGCTCGCAACCCAAGCTGGCTGCGATGTGCTGGCAGCCGGCGGCAGTGCGGTTGACGCAGCGGTGGCTGTGCAAGCGGTGCTGGGCCTGGTGGAGCCACAGTCGTCCGGCTTGGGTGGCGGTGCTTTCATGCTGCACTACAACGCTGCCACCAAAGCGGTTGAAAGCTATGACGGGCGCGAAACAGCTCCGGCCGCTGCCACTGAAGATTACCTGCGTTTTATCAGCGCTACCCAGCAGACCACACCGCTGCCCAATTTGGGTACGGGCCCAACCGGCGAGTTTTTAAGCGTCAAAGCCAGCGGCCGCTCCATCGGTACGCCGGGTGCGGTGCGCATGCTGGAGCTGGCGCACAAAGACCACGGTTTGAGCCCGTGGTCGGCTCTGATGCAGCCCGGCATTAAATTGGCGACCGATGGCTTTGCAATTGGTGGGCGCATGGCCGCTGCAATTGCTGGTGCGCGCAATGATTTTCTGCGTGACGCAGATGCCACCGCTTACTTTTTAAATGCTGACTACACGCCCAAAGCGCTCGGCACGGTCATTAAAAATCCGGCTTACGCCGCCACGCTCAGCAGCATGGCGCAGGGCGGTGCCAACGCTTTTTATACCGGGCCGATTGCGCAGTCTATTGTTGACAAAATCAAAGTCACCAGCGGCGGTGCAACCACTACCGTGGCCATCACACCGGGCTTGACTGAGCTGAGCGACCTGGCCAACTACAAAGCCATCAAGCGCACCCCAGTGTGCGGCAACTACCGCACCACCGTGGTGTGCGGCATGGGCCCACCATCGTCAGGCGGCATTGCTGTGGCGCAGTCACTCGGCATTCTGGATAACTTCGACCTGGCAGCCTTGCCGCCGACCAACGTCAATTCGGAAGGCGGCAAGCCCGCTGTGCAGGCGGTGCATCTTGTCAGCGAGGCGCAGCGCCTGGCCTATGCCGACCGCAACAAATATGTAGCCGACACCGACTTTGTGGCGCTGCCTGGCCTGGGCGTGTCGTCGCTGCTGGATCGCAATTACCTCAAAGCGCGTGCGGCCATGATTTCCACCACCCGCAGCATGGGTGTTGCCACGGCCGGCACCTTTGCTACCGCCCAGGCGCAGGGCAGCAGCAGCGCCGAGGGCAACGGCACAACGCACGTGTCGATTGTTGACGCTGCTGGCAACGTCGTGGTGCTGACCACGACCATCGAAAGCGGCATGGGCTCGTTTCACTTTACGCGCGGGTTTTTGCTGAACAACCAGCTCACCGACTTTTCGTTTGTGCCCAGCGACGCGTCCGGCCAAATTGCCAACCGCATCCAGCCGCTCAAGCGCCCACGCAGTTCGATGGCTCCAACGATTGTCTTCAACCAGGCACCCGACGGCTCGCGCGGTGATTTCTTGATGGCTACCGGCTCGCCTGGTGGCGCGGCGATCATTCAGTTCGTGGTCAAAACTGTGGTCAGCGCCATCGACTGGAAGTTTGACGCCCAGCAAGCCAGCTCAATGGTGAACTTTGGCGCAGCCAACAGCGCCACCACCGGCGTTGGCGGTGAGCACCCGGCCATTGATCCAAGCATTCCAGCAGGTGGCCTTGCGGGCGGAAGCGATCCGCTGATTGTTGGGCTCAGGGCTTTGGGGCACACGGTGTCGGTGGCTGCGCAATCCAGCGGAGTCTCCACAGTTATCAAATTACCAGCAACGGCCACGTCGCGCTCTGTATTGACCGGCGGAGCCGACCCAAGGCGCGAGGGACTTGCGCTGGGCAACGCGCTGCCCTGAGCCCATGGTTGCTGTGGGTGCCGTGGCAGTGGCCTGACTGGTTCGGGCCATTGCCGGCTCAGTAAAGACTGCTTCACTAATTTGCTATTTTTTATATAGCTGTTTGCGCCTGTATTTATTGAGCTACAGGCACATTTAATGTATAAACTGGCCTTTTAAGCGCTGATTTGTGCAGGTAACGGCCGTCTGCGCAATCAGGCCATCTCCGCCGGTATTTGCAGTCTGGCCCTTTATGGCGCAAAATGCGCCATAAAGGAGCTTTTCATGTCCGCCGCCAAAAACTTCGCTTCCGTCAAACTTCCTGAATCTTTGGTGCAACAGGCCAGGCAAGCAGCCCAGCCCCTGCGCCGCTCGGCTGCTGGGCAAATTGAATACTGGGCCACATTGGGGCGCGTGGTGGAGAATTCAGGGCTCACCGTGCAAGAAGCGCGGGCTGCGATTGAAAATTATGAGGCGGCTGCGCGCGAGGGACGCCAAGCTAAAACAGATGTTGAAGTTGCGTTGGTTGATCCCGCACCCGATTCACTTGAATCGGTCAAGCAGCGCATTCTGTCCGCGAGCACCGACGGCAGTCTTCAAAGCCACATCCGCCGCATCGTTGCAGATAACCGCCAGAAGGCAGAACTGCGCAAAGCTGCTTGAGCGCCTTCAAGCCAATTTTTCACGTGCTCGCCGGGCCGAACGGCGCGGGCAAATCAACGCTGTACCGCGCCCTGGTCGCAAGCGGCGGAATCAGCAGCCAGCTTGAATTTGTCAATGCTGACTTGCATGAGCAAAGTCACCTTCAAAATATCAAAGACCTGCAAAAACGCTCTGAAGCCGCACGCGACTGGGCCGACAGCCGACGTGAAGCGCTGCTAATTTCAAAAACCAGTTTTGTCAGCGAAACCGTTTTTTCGCACGAATCCAAGCTGGCATTGATCACGCAAGCTCAGGCGATGGGTTTCAACGTCGTGCTGTACATCGTGTCGCTGGACGACCCGCAGCGCCTGCTAGCCCGCGTGAATCAGCGCGTGCGCGAGGGCGGCCACAACGTTCCAGCCCAGCGCATTTTGGATCGCTACCTGCGCACGATGGCTAATTTGAAGAAGGCCGTGAGATTGGCTGACTTGGCGTTTGTTTATGACGCGGTTGAGACCGAGCGGGGGGCGCATTTGTTGGTGGCGATATGTGAGAAAGGGCAAACCAGTTTGTTGGTAAACAAGCCGCCAGCTTGGGTTGATTTGATGCTTCAAAAGCGTTGAAAAAACGCTCGGCTCAAGCCGTAATCCGCCCAGCTAATCCTTCCAAAAACTCCACTTGAGCTTTTCAGCATCCCGGCCACCCTGCGCATAGTAGATGACCATGCGAATCACATACAAATAGTTTTTGCTGGTCTTGTGATTGTCTTGCTGGTTGGCGATGGCCAGTGCTTCGAATACGGAGTTTGCCTGCTTGTTCTGAAAATCTTCAACGCAGTGCATGCCAATCCGCGCAAAGTCTTTGGCAAAGTCTTGCCAACCCCGGGGATAACCGTGATTGGAGTCTTAGACATTGGGTGTGTTCGCTTTGATAGTTCGAGATCACCCGCGCATCAAAGCCTCAATCTCATCCGCCTTTACCGGCACCCCACGCGTCATCAGCTCACACCCCTTATCCGTAACCAAAGCATCGTCTTCAATGCGGATGCCTATGTTCCAGAACTCTTTTGGCACGCCTTTAGCGGGGCGCACATAGATGCCGGGTTCTATCGTCAGCACCATGCCTGCACGCAAAATGCGCGGTGGTTTTTTCATGACCATTTCGCCCAGTGGGTCGCGTTCTTGGCGCGGTTTGCTGCCGGGTTCGGTGTAGTCGCCGCAGTCATGTACGTCCATCCCCATCCAGTGACCGGTGCGGTGCATGTAGAACTGGCGGTATGCGCCGCTTGCCAGCACGTCGTCAACGCTGCCGTGTTTCTTTTTATCGAGCAGGCCCACATCCAACATGCCTTG
>JANPDQ010000047.1:0-7809 GCA_031431575.1 Polaromonas sp. | reverse complement strand
CCCGATTTCGTCCATCAACACCAACGAATGTGGCGTGGCTGTGTGCAAGATTTGTGCGGCTTCCGTCATCTCCAGCATGAAGGTCGATTGCGCGTTGGCAACGTCGTCTGCGGCGCCAATCCGGGTGTGAATCGCGTCAATCGGCCCGAGGCGGCAAGCCGCTGCTGGCACATAGCTGCCCACGCTGGCCAGCAGCACAATCAGCGCGACTTGCCGCATGTAGGTCGATTTGCCGCCCATGTTGGGGCCAGTGATAACCTGCATGCGCTGCTTGGCATGCAGTGAGCAGTCATTAGCGATGAAGCCGCCGCCCGTTGTCTCAGCCAGCCGCGCTTCCACCACCGGGTGGCGGCCTTGGGTAATGTCAATGCACGGCTGGTTGACGAACACGGGCGCTGCCCAGTTCAGGGTGAGCGAGCGTTCAGCCAGCGCGCAGAGGGCGTCCAGGCAGGCGATGGCACGCGCCAGTTTGCTTAAAGCGGGAATATATATTTGCAGCTCATCGAGCAATTGTTCAAACAAAAACTTTTCGCGTGCCAATGCACGTTCTTGCGCCGACAGGGCTTTGTCTTCAAAAGCTTTCAGCTCGGGCGTGATGAAGCGTTCAGCGTTTTTTAGTGTCTGGCGGCGGCGGTAGTCGTCAGGCACTTTGCTGGCCTGGCCTTGCGTGACTTCAATGTAAAAGCCATGCACCTTGTTGTATTGGACTCGCAGGTTGGTGATGCCGGTGCGCGCCTTTTCACGGCCTTCCAGGTCGAGTAAAAACGCATCGCAATTGGTTTGAATCGCGCGCAGCTCGTCCAGGTCGGCGTCGCAGCCGAGGTTGATGACGCCGCCATCGCGCACCAGCGCGGCGGGCTCGTCCAGCAGATAGCGCTTGAGCAGCGCTGCACAGCCGTCTGGAGGGCGTAAATCAGTGAAAATACTGGTCAAAAGTGCCGGTAGCCCAATGAATATAGGCGCAAGCAGCTCTGTTTTTAATAGCGTTTGTTGCAAGCCCACCAGCTCACGCGGGCGCACCTGGCGCAGCGCGATGCGGGCGGTGATGCGTTCTACATCGCTTGCGCCTTTGAGCTGGGCGCGCAGCGTAAGTTGGGAGACTTCGCGCAAATGCGTGATGGCCTCAAGCCGTTCAGACGATTCAGTGCGGTCACGGCGGGGGCTGAGCAGCCAGCTTTTCAATGCGCGGCTGCCCATGCCAGTTACGCAAGTGTCCAGCAATGAAAACAGCGTGGGCGAGTCTTCACCGCGCAGGGTTTGTGTCAGCTCCAGGTTGCGCCGTGTGGTCAGCGGGAGCTCAATAAAGTCACCCGAACGCACCACTTGTAGCGCCTGCACATGTGGCAGCGACCGGCCCTGGGTGTGCTCGGCGTAGCCAAGCAGGGCGGCAGCGGCCGCGTGGGCCTGGTGCAACTCTTCAGCATGCCATGCGGCGAGTGAGGCGACTTTAAGTTGTTCAGCCATGCGGCGAGCGCCCAGCGCAGCGTCAAACTGCCAGGCAGCTCTGGCAGCAACGGCGCATCGGTTGTTTTTCAATCGCGCTTCAAATGCAGGTGTGACATCGACGTTGTAAATCAACTCGCTTGGCGCAATGCGTGCCACCCAGGCTTCCAGCTCGTCATGCGCGCATTCCGCCAAACTGATTTGCCCCTGAGTCACGCTCAGCCAGGCCAGGCCGCAAGTGTTGCGCGCCCCTTGATGCACGGCAAGCAGTACCGATTCAGTTTTGTCGCCCAGCAGTTCCGTGTCGGTCAACGTTCCGGGCGTGACCACGCGCACCACTTTGCGCTCCACGGGGCCTTTGCTCGTTGCAACGTCACCCACTTGCTCACAAATCGCCACCGATTCGCCCAGCTTGATCAGCTTGGCCAAATACCCTTCCAGCGAGTGAAACGGCACGCCCGCCATCTGTATCGGCTCACCATTGGTAGCGCCGCGTTTGGTCAGCGTGATGCCCAGCAGCCGCGATGCCTTTTCAGCATCAGCAAAAAACACCTCGTAAAAATCCCCCATGCGGTACAGCAGCAGCGTGTCTGGGTACTCGGCCTTGATCGCCAGGTACTGGCGCATCATGGGCGTGTGGGCGGCTAGCGTGGCGTCTGCTGGGGTCAAAAGAAAGATTCCAGAAAAAGAAACATCGGCGTTGAGCCGCCAGCATCAGCAGGCTTTTCTAACGCAATAAAACCGTATTTTGTATAAAAAGCAACTGCTCCTTGATCAGCATCGAGATACAAACCTCTGCAGTCCAAGGTGCGTGCGGATTCTTTGGTTTTTACCAGTGCATGTTTGAGCAGCCTAAGCCCCAAGTTTTTGCCTTTGTATGCTTTGTCAACGCCCAGCATCACTAACCGAACGCACGGCACCTGCCTGGGTAAAGACGATGCGAACGGCGCGAGTGCAGCATTGTCAATACAAGACATGACCAGTGAAAAAAAGCCAATGAATCTGTCGTTGGCTGCCGGGTCTGTCAGAACGTAGGCGACGCTGGTGTTTTTTTTGATCTGCTGCTTCAGGCTTGCGCTGACGAATTTGTTGATGACTGCATGTTCACAGTCAAACTTCTTTTGTTCAAAATACGTTACTTCCGGGTCAAAAATACCCAGTTCAAAACTCATCACGCGCGCTGTGAGAAGTCAGGCAAATTCTTGAGCTTTTTCATGGCTGAAGTAGGTGGTGGCGGGTTCTTGGACAACTCGGCGAAGCGTTTTTGCCCTTCCAGACTCAGCCTGACCATGGAGTGCTTGGAAAGCACTTCGCGCGCTTTCTCAGCGGCCAGGCCTAAAACAAAAGAGGTGGAATCCAGGCCCAGCAAGGCCGCTGCCTGAGAAATCAAGTCTTTGATGTCTTCGGTAGTTTTCAGCTCCATGCGGGCTTGTTTTAGGGCGGCGGTGTTCATGCTGGCTCCTGCAGAAAGAGCTTTTTATTATACGGCTAATGGCCGTACTAAAGCCTTCTTTTTGCAAAGCCTTCCGGCTAAGGCGAAAAACGAATACCAGTTGAGCCTTTACCGGGTTCAACCCAGACCTGTTTGGGCTGGTAGAACACCACCAGCGTCTTTTTAAACTCGACAGGCAATTGCAGTGTGACGGCGGCAATGTCTTTCGGGTCACTGGACTGTGCCTCAGCGCGAATTTCTGATTGCGGCGTGTGCGCATGGTCTGTGCCGCCGACCACGGCCTCAATGGCGCGCTGCTGCAGGGCTTTTTGCGTGGATGCGGAATCGGGCCACGCCCACAGCGTGAGCGGGGCTGTTTTGCCGCTGCGTAAAACGAGGCGCGTTCCAAGCTGCAGTTTGCGCTGCGCCAAGAGCAGTTGCGCCGCGAAAATGTTTTGCGGCATGGCCGAGTGCTGCAGCGCAAACTCGTGAAACAACATTTGCGGTGCCAGCGCCTGGTGCAACACTGCGGGGTAATCCACAAAAAACGTGACTGCCAGGTGCTGGTTGTCGCGCAGCACCAGCGTTGCGCGGCTGGCTTGCAGTTCGTGAGCGTGTAAGTTGCTGCTTAACGCTGAGAACAACACCAAGACCAAGGCTGAAATTCTCATGCTGACTTGCCTAGCGGCAGTACGTTGTGGTGGGCTGCGTGGTTGCTCCAGCGCCCGTGGTGAACTGAAAGCTCCAGCAGGCGGTTTTACCGGTGTTGGTTGCCAGGGCAGCGACCAGCTCTGTGCCCGCAAGCGCTTTGTAGCGAATTTTGTAGCTGCCTGCCGCATTGGCATAGCTGTCGCTGCCCGTTGATGTGGTGGTAAATGACTGGTTGGACGTGAATTGCATCACCTGGTAGCCGTCGCCAGCGTCCAGCGTGAGGGCCATGCTTGCTACTGGAAAAGGCGTTACCGGTGGGCGTCGTAGCGGTGTAAATTTGGCACCCTGGCCTGCCAGGTCAGGGCTTGGTGTGCCCCTGAAGCACGACAACACATAGGGCGAGGTGTCTGTGACGTGGTAGCTGTAGCCTGCTGGTCCGTTTTGGGTGGCGCTGGTGTTGCCGCCGCAGACGCCATCGCGTGCGGCGATGCTGCCCGTGGCGTCGTTGTAGCCGTAAATGGCAAATCCGTCGAGTGCCCAGCCCAGTGGATGCGTGTCCCAGTAGCTGGCGGGTTTGCCAGCCATCAGGCAAGTGGGCGCGGCGTGGTAATGGTAGTCGTCCGCGCGGCCTGCGTGGCCATTGCAGGCATCCAGCTCGCCCAGCACTTTGGTGTCGCCGTTTTGGCAGCCGCCTTGTTTGCACGGGTTAAAAATCGGCACGCCGTTGATCGCCACGCCAATCGGGCCGTCTACTGCGGTGGTTGTTGTGGCTGCAATGGCCGGTGCCAGCGGTATCTTCCAGGCGTTTGTGCCAAAGAAGTTTTGTGCTACCGGCACTTGCAGATTGGTAGCGGTTATGCCGTTCATCATGGCGTGCATGGGCAGTCCGTTGGACGCGACATAGGCATAGGTGGAATCACAGGTAGAGGTTGCTACGCCGGTGGTTGACGCCGTCAATGAATCAGCGACAAATTGGCAGTTGGCGGTGGCTGTGGCAGTTACTACAGCTGTGGTTGTGGTGGGTGTAGGGGTACTTGTAGTGTTTGTCGAAGTTGTACTGCGCGCGTAGGTCAGGTTGAGCGCCGAAGTTGCCAGCGTAACGGATGCAATTGCGCTGGCCAATGTGCCGCCAGTTACCGCATTGGCAGCAACGGAAAGGCTTGGCGCGGCAGACAGCGCGTACAGCGTAAAGGTGTACTGCTTGTCCCCGGTGCCTTGCGAGCAGGGTGGCTGGTAGGCCGCTGTCGGGCCGTCGCTGCCGACGCCGGCGGTTCCCACGCCTGTAGTGTTGCGCTTGAGCCTGGTTGCACTGGCAGGTATGCCTGATAACACCCAGTTGTACTTGACAGCACCGGTCACGGGCAAAGTGGACATGAGCAAAGCAAACTCTTTGGTGCCAGCGGGTGCATTGGCCCAAGCCAGTGGCGGCGAGGAGCCGGTGCCGTCGCAGGTGTAGTCAGCGGGCAGCGCGCCGCCAGCCGCGCCAACGCTGCTGGTCAATGCAAAAGCGGTGCCTGCCGCGACTGGCGTTGGGGCGGTTTGTTGGGCTGCAGTGGTGCTGGGGCCAGTGTCGCCTCCGCCGCCGCCCCCGCAGGCGACGGTCAGCAGCAGGCAGCTCGCAACCATACCAACGGGGATTTTTAGCGCCGCAATTGCGCTGCGCTTTGCACTGTACGGGGGCTGCGGCAGTGGCTTTAGAGTTGGTTTAAGTGGAATAGTCATGTTGCCAATGTAGTGAACGCGAGCTTGCAGTACATGACATCTTTGTCATTGAGTTTCGCGACGGTGCGCACCTGTCAGGTGCCTTGTGCACACATCAGCGCAGGTTCATGCTCGGTGGATCGGTGCCGGTCAACGCACGAGACAGGGCATTACCCTCGGCAAGCTGAAAAATCAGGCGGGCTAAAGCGTTAGCTGCAGCTTCACTTCAGTTGGTGCGCTGTCCAGCAGCACCAAGCTGCCACCATGCGCCAACGCAATTTCGCGCGACAAGCTCAGGCCAAGTCCGCTGCCTTCAATGCTGCGGTTGTGGGCTGCGTCGCCTCTGAAGAAACGGTCGAAAAACCGGGCACGGTCAGCGGCTGAAATGGCTTGTGTTGCGTTTGAGATCACCACCTCAACGCCGTGCGGCAGCGCTTTTGCTGTCAGTTTTATCCAGCCATCCGCAAGGCAGTACCTGACGGCATTGCTGATCAGGTTGTTTAACAGTTGGCGCAGCAAAACGGCATCTGCTTGAATTGCCAGGTCGCGTGCAATTTCGCAGGTAAAGACCTGGCCAGAAAGCATCATGGTGGTGTCCAGAGCCATCTCGTCGAGCATTCTCGTCAAGTCAATCGGCACCCGGTTTAATGCCAGATAACCGGCGTCAGCCTGAGACAGCAGCAGCAGCTTGCGCGTGATGTCAGACAGCCGCGCGACCTCGTCAAGCAAGACGGTCAAATCAGCTTGCAGTGCGGGTTGCTTTGCGCGCTGCAAGGCTTGCTCAATGTGGCCTTGCAAAATAGTCAATGGCGTTTTCAGCTCGTGCGCGGCATCGCTTGAAAAACGCGATGCTTGCTGAAAACTTGCCTCCAGCCGTTCCAGCATGTTGTTGTAGGCGTCTATCAGCACGGCAAACTCACGGTCTTCGCCTAGCGTGGGCAGTCGCGCGCCGAGGGCTTTTTGCGTAACGCCAGTCATGGCCCGCCGCAGCCGGTTGACTGGCCGCATGGTCAGCGCAGAGATCAACCACGCGCCAAGCGCAGTCAAAACAACAGCCAGTGGCACAACTATTTTTAGCGCCTGCGAGAAAGCAGCTTGCATCTCGCTTTTCGTGGCTGCGAGGTCAGCTGCGAGCAGGCTGATGCCCGAGGTGGCTGTGAAGCGCGCGGCACGCCACTGCCGATCTTGCGCATCAAATGAAGCTAGGGCGCAATCTCCTTTTGGAGGCGGCTCACGGGCTTCCTCAAGAGCGGGTGGCTCCGGTCGGTCGTTTGTCGGTAGTCGGTCTGGACGATCAGGTCTTTCAGGACGATCAGGGCGTAGGGGTCTTTCAGGACGATCATTCAACACTTCGGGCAGTGGCCGACCAGTTGCTGGTTTCCAACTCGCGCCATCAAGCGCCAAGTCAGCTTGCCAATTCGGCGACCCCACGCCAGGTGTGCCGCTGCCAGGGCGCGCATCTTCTCTGGCGACTGGCTCAAACTTAAGCATCAACTGATCGGCGGTGCCCAGCCTGAGCTTGACCATCAAATCGTTTTGCAGACGGGACATATTCCCGCCTAAAGATGGTTGGCTGGTGAGCCGCCTGGCTTCCATACACAGCCGGTCGTCCAGCCGCTCAACTTCAAACGCAAGGACACGGTGCCATCCCACCACCAGCACTGCGCCAAGTGCAACGCCAACAATCACAGATGCGACTACGAATAGCCGGACGCGAAACGACACCCTCACGGCTGCTTGAACCGGTAGCCTGTGCCGCGCACAGCCTCAATACTGGCGGCTGAGCTGATGGCACCGGCTGCGGTGTCCAGTTCAGCCATCTTGGCCCGAATGCGCTTGATGCACACATCCACTACGTTGGTGCTGGGGTCAAAGTCGTAACCCCAAACGTGCGCAAGAATCTGGCTGCGGGTAAAAACCTGACCCGCTGAGCGCATCAAATACTCAAGCAAACTGAATTCGCGCGTGGTCAGCTCAATCGCCGCGCCATTGCAACTGGCTTGCCGCGTGATTCGGTCAAGCGTGATGCTGCCAACTTGCAAAGTGTTTTGCCGCGCACCACTCAGGCGGCGCAGCAGGGCCTGTATGCGCGCGGCCAACTCTTCAACAAAAAAGGGCTTGGCCAGGTAATCGTCAGCGCCCAAGGTCAGGCCTTCAATACGGTCGCCCAGCTCGTTTCGTGCGGTGAGCAAAATAACCGGCGTCGTCACGCCCTGGCTTCGCATTTCCTTGAGCACCGACAAGCCGTCCCGGCCGGGCAGCATGAGGTCAAGCACCATAACGTCAAAGTTGCTTGTGCAGGCCAGTTGCAGCCCGGCGTTGCCGTCAGTGCAGTGCGTGACATGAAAACCCCGGCTGTGCAGGCCAGCGCAAACAAAGTCCGCGATTTTTTGTTCGTCTTCGACGAGCAGGACCTTCATGCGGTCTACTGTTTTTGTGCTGGCGTTAATAGCGGTGCTTGTCCTGGCGCCGGGCGCGGCGGCGGCGGGTCTAACTGGTCTAGTCTTGCCGGGCTGAATCCGGCAGCAGTGATTGCTGCGTCTAGCGCCGGGCTGCGTCGCATGCCCGCGTCACGCAGCGTA
>JANPDQ010000046.1:0-1837 GCA_031431575.1 Polaromonas sp. | reverse complement strand
GTCAAGATTGACCCGAAATCCATAGGCGTGGGTCAATACCAGCACGATGTAAACCAGTCTGATTTGGCACGCAGCTTGGACGCAGTCGTCGAAGACTGCGTGAACAGCGTCGGCGTGGACCTGAACACGGCCAGCGTGCCTTTACTGGCGCGGGTGTCGGGCTTGTCACAAACCGTCGCCAAGTCTGTGGTGCGCTGGAGGGATGAAAACGGCGCTTTTGCTTCGCGTGCTGACTTGTTGAAAGTCACGGGCCTGGGCGCCAAAACGTTTGAGCAAAGCGCCGGATTCCTCCGTTTGAATGGCAGCACCAATCCACTCGATATGACAGGTGTACACCCCGAAACCTACGCAGTGGTCGAGCAAATCATGCTGCACACCAGCAAGCCAGTAGCCGAGCTGATGGGCCGCGCCGATATGCTCAAAACCCTCAAACCAGAGCTGTTTGCCAACGATAAATTTGGCGTGATCACCGTCAAAGACATTTTGCTGGAGCTTGAAAAGCCGGGCCGTGACCCACGCCCAAGTTTTAAAGTCGCCCGCTTTAACGATGGCGTTGAAGATATCAAAGACCTGCGAGAAGGCATGGAGCTGGAAGGCACTGTCAGCAACGTGGCCGCTTTCGGCGCCTTCATTGACATTGGCGTGCATCAAGACGGCTTGGTGCACGTCAGCCAGCTGAGCCACAAGTTCACGACTGATGCGCGTGAGGTAGTCAAAACCGGCGACATCGTGACCGTGCGGGTGACGGAAATCGATGTGGCGCGTAAGCGGATTGGGTTGACGATGAAGCTGGGGGATGCGCCTGCTCGGCGTGACGCACCGCGTGACAACCGTTTTGAGGGTTCAAGACCTGCGTTTAATCAGAATCAAAACCGCAGCAGACAAGATGCACCGCAGGCAGTGCCATCGGCGATGGCTTCGGCATTTGGGAAGTTGGCGAGTTTGAAGAAGTAGAAAGCTCAGCGTATCCACTAAATTCAAAATGCCATTCACACTCTGTAAGGCCACATGACCATTTACCCAGCAACGGAAGAAGAAGTCCGCTCTAGCGGCATTGGCCGTCGGCTCCGTCAATACAACTATGCCTTCGTCGGTGAGTATCCAGAAGAATTACCGATTCGATTGAGCGCCAGCGATGGGCAAGGCAAGGTGGTCGGGGGTCTTCGGGCGATTGTGTTTTTGTACTGGCTTCGGATCGAAGTCCTGTTTGTAGACGAAAGTCAGCGCGGGACTGGCGTCGGAACTGCGCTGCTTTTGCAAGCTGAACGGATTGCTCGTGAGGCGGGAGCAAAGAATGCAGCGCTTGAGACGTTCGAGTTCCAAGGCCCTGGCTTTTACGCCAAGCACGGGTATGTTGAGACTGGCCGGATTGCCAACTATGCAGGTAAGTTTTATCTTGCCACCATGGCAAAAAGCTTATAAGTTATTTGTATTGGGTTACGCTTTGCTGGTCTGACCCAGAATGCTAAAAAAATTTTCTTCGAAAATGCAGTATGAAATCTTTTTTCAAAATTAGCGGTTTGTTTAAGCAGTTTTTTGTACGTGGCCATAGCGGCAAGCGCAGTAAATTTCCTGTTTCCAAACGATCTGGAGCTAATCCAATGCCCGATTTGAAGAATCGTCAACTCTACGCGGAGTTGGATGCACAAGACATGGCTAAAACATCTTCGTCATCCCGGGCTTGACCCGGGATCCATGACTTCTCCGGTCTAAGTTTGAATGCGGGTTCATGGATTGCGGATCAAGTCCGCAATGACAAAAAACCTACAGTAATCGTGATTCTATATACAGAATAAGCTTTTATCTCAATAAATACGGGCGCAAGCAGCTCCTAAAT
>JANPDQ010000045.1:0-9197 GCA_031431575.1 Polaromonas sp. | reverse complement strand
GCGCCGGGTGCGCTTTGCGCCAGATGTGCAAGGCTTGTGGTATGCGCGAAGCGAAGTGATGGCGATCATGTCCAACACCTACGGGGAAACCGTTGCACGAAAAAAAATGTCAGACATCAGCGTGAAATTTGTTGGCCTGCTACCCAAAAGCGTCACAAAAAGCACCGCACTTCGCATGCGCTGATTGGGCAAAGGCATTCGGCTTTTGTGCCCGTAACACCCTGCACCACGCCCCAGTTTTTTCCAGAGTGGTTCCTAGTGCTGGTGGCCCCACAATAAAAACGCATCCCTGCCCTCAACGCTCAAAGTAACGGTTGCCCCAACCGGCAGCAGCACTTTGCAAGCCACGTGCCCAAACGGCAAGCCCATAAGCACCGCGCCTTTGACTTGTGTTTGCAGCCTTTGGGCTACCGCGCCTAGGTTAAAGCCACTGTCGTAACCCGGCACCAATTTGTAGTTGCTGAACTGGCCAAAAATAATTGCTTTTTGGCTGGCAAGAACGCCTGCATGCAGCAGGTGCGTCAAGATGCGCTCCACGCGGTAGGGGTGCTCGCCGACGTCTTCAATGAACAAAATGCCGCCTTTGGTTTGCGCTGCCGCTGGGAAATACGGCGTTCCGATCAACGATGCCAAAACCGCCAGATTTCCGCCCCACAGCAGTGCATTTTTAACATCAAATTGGCCTGGTGCGCTTATTTTACGGGCGCTGGCAGCTACTAAATCAGTAGCATTTTGGACGCGCTCCTTGGGCAGCTGCCAGCCCGTGCCCTCGCCGCGGCCAGTGATCAGGTCGTCAAAACAGGCTTCCATGATGTCGTCAGGCGTGTGCGCGCACCCGAAGTCTTCGCCCAGCGCAGGCCCGGCCCAGGTTTGTGCGCCGGTTTTGGCAAGCAGTGCCAATTGCAGCGCCGTGAAGTCGCTTTGACCAACAAACTGGGTGCCTTTTTCAATCGACTTGGCAATGGCTTTGTAATTGATCGCGGGCAAAATGCGGGTCAATCCGTAACCGCCGCGCGTGATCAGCGCCACATCGGCGCCGCTGGCCGCGGCTCTGGCAATGGCGGCAAGACGGGTTTCGTCGTCACCGGCAAACCGCTGGAATTTAGCCAGCGCAGACGCGTCAATTTCTACCTCATGGCCCAACGCCTGCAGCCGCTTGACGCCGCGCCTGAAACTGGCCCTGTCGCGCACCGCGCTGGACGGGGAATAGATGTAGATATGTTTTTTCACGGCTGAAGTATCGCACTGTTAAATTGAGCAGCCGCCTGCCTCTGAAACCTCAGTTTTTACGCTAAATCAGCCTTTAGCCCAACAAAAATAGGCGCAAGCAGCTATGAAATACATAGTATTTTCAACTTGAAGGCTGGCCAACATAGCCACAGTGGGGCTCGATCAGCACTGGCATTCGTCTTGCTATTACGTTGGTCCCATCACCAACCTGGCAACTTCCCATGAACAAGCGGCAACTTCTTCAATCCAGCTTCGCGGCCACTGCAGCAGCCGTTGTGGCTGCGCCTGCGCTGGCACAAACCAGCCCCAACGTACGCTGGCGGCTGGCGTCCAGCTTTCCTAAAAGCCTGGACACCATTTACGGAGGCGCAGAGGTATTGTCCAAGCGCGTTGCAGCCATTACGGGTGGCAAGTTTCAAATTTCAGTGCACGCTGCCGGGGAAATCGTGCCCGCTTTTGGTGTGGTTGATGCGGTGCAAAGTGGCGCTGTGGAATGTTCACACACCGCCAGCTATTACTTTGTGGGCAAGAACAAGGCATTTGCCTTTGACACCACGCTGCCTTTCGGCATGAACCAGCGCCAGCAAAACGCCTGGATGGCCTACGGCGGCGGCAAGCAACTGGTCGGTGATTTCATGCGTGAGTACGGCATCGTCAGCTTTGCAGGCGGGAACACCGGCGTGCAAATGGGTGGCTGGTTTCGCAAAGAAGTCAAAACCGTTGCTGACCTGAAAGGCCTGAAAATGCGCATCGCCGGGCTGGGCGGCGAGGTGATGGCGCGACTCGGCGCAGTGCCGCTGCAACTTCCAGGCGGCGAGATTTACCAGGCCCTCGAAAAAGGCACGATTGACGCTGCCGAGTGGGTTGGCCCGTACGACGATGAAAAACTGGGCTTTAACAAAGTCGCGCCGCACTACTACTACCCCGGCTGGTGGGAAAGCAACTCACAGTATTCGTTTTACATCAACAGCAAAACCTGGGACGCACTGCCCAAAGACTACCAGGCAGCATTTGAAGCCGCCGCCGCTGAGGCCAACATCGACATGATGGCCGAGTACGACTTTAAAAACCCACCCGCATTGCGCAAGCTGGTGGGCAGCGGCGTCAAACTGCATGCCTACCCGACGGCCATGCTGCAGGCGGCACAAAACGCCGCATTTGATTTGTACGCTGAAGAAGCCGACAAGAACCCAGCCTTCCGCAAAATGTACGAGCCATGGAAAAAGTTTCGCGCAGAAGTCATGCTGTGGCACCGCTTTGCTGAGCACACCTACTCGAACTTTGTCTACAACAATCCGCCAAAGCAGGGCTGACGGAAGGCTTAAGCGTGCCGTAACCTGCAGAGCCTTCAATTCGACGGCGGGTACTGCGCTATCAACCGGTTTTGCTGCTGGTTGAGCCTGGCCAGTGCCCGCACGCCGATGGGCTTGAAGCCCTTGTCCCGCATAGCGTTGCCAATGGCGAACAAAACGCGCTGCTTTTTAAAGATCATGCCAAAGCCCGCCAGCACGCCAGTGTCGGGGTCCCAGGCTTCAATGGCCTCGGAGCCCGCACCATTGACTTCCATAATTGACAACCCAGCGCCTGCACGCAAATCTGCAAGAGTGTCAAACCGCACGTCGAATCTGCCGAAATGAAACAGCTGCATGTCGCGTGCGATATCGTCAATCGCGCTGGTCAGTTGCGGCGTAATGCAGGCTGCGCCATCACGGTAAAGGCCCCCAACGCGGGTCGAGCCAATGGTGGCCAGGCGCACAACTTCGCCTGGCTTGGGAATACGCTGCATGTCTAGCTTGCTGCGGTGGCGCTTCGACGCGCTGACACGCCTGGCCCGGGCATCTTGCGCGATTAGCTCGGCAACGGTGTGCCAGCCGTCGCCGATAACACGGGGGAAGTAGCGCAGCGTCAGGCCGATGATGCGGCCGCTGGCCGCGCCCGGCTCGCGTGCGTAAAAAATTCCGGCTTCGCCTTCTTGCGGCAACCACTGCTGCAGCACCACGCATTCGTCCTCCGGGAAATCAGCCAAGTATTCCAGCAGCTCACTTCGGCTGGCCAGTAGCCGAACGCCGTAACCGCACAGCCCAAGGTTTGGCTTTACCACCAGCGGGAAGTCAAGCCCGGCGGACTTGATGAGCTGGCGCAACTCTGCCCCGGTGTGTTTGGTGTCGGTGTAAATCGCGCAGTGCGGCGCGGTAGCGGCCAACGCCACCGGGCCCATGCCAGCAAAATATTCGAGCTTGCCTTCTCCTACCAGCCCGCCAGCGGTAATGGTCGGGTTCGCGCAGGTTGGCAAGCTTAAGCTGCGGTAGCGCAGCGAGAGGTACAGCCACTGCACCACGAGTGGAATACAAATAAGCCATTTGGGCATGCGCTCCAACAGGCTGCGGGGCACCAAATCGGCCTGCGCATCATCGTCAAGCTTGGCGAAGGGCTCGCTCGCCTCTGCGCTTGAAAAATGTGCCGTACTCTGAATCATGACACCGCCAGTGGGCGTGAAGCCACCAGTCCTACTGCAGCAATGCGTTCAACCTGGCTGTAAGCCGGTTGTTCAAGCTCTTCGCCAAACACGTCGGGGTCAATTTCAGCGTAGCTCCATTTGCAGCCAGACCTCGCCAACAGCGGCTGCATGTCCGCTAAAAACGGGTCTGCTCCTTGAACCATTGCCACTCCGGTATACAGCAGCAAGCGCCCGCCGGGTGCCAGGCGCGGCAGCGCTTGAGAAGCAATTCGCACGCTAAGCGCGCGGCCCAGCCCAACGCCGCCGTGCCTGTAAGCGCGTTTGGCCGGGTCGTCGAGATAGGGCGGGTTGGACACGATGACATCAAACATGCCATCAACCGCTGCAAGTGCGTCGCCGCAAGCCAAAACTACCGGCACGCCAGCAACCGACGCATTGGCGCTGGTGTAGTCCAGCGCGAGCGGGTTGATGTCGTTCATTGTGATTTCTAGCGGCTGCAGCGGGATTAAATGGGCCAGCGTGCGCGCCGCCGCAATGCCCCCTGCTCCGCTGCCGCAACCCACGTCAAGGACGCGAAACAGCTGACTTTCGCGCACCAACGGCTGTGGGGGGTGCGCCAGGCCTTGCTGAATAAAGCGCGCAAAGCGGTAGGTGTCGGGGCCGAAAAAGACCGAGTCGTCTTGCACCGTCGGAAAGGCCGAATGCACGAACAAGTCACCTCCCAGGCTCGACACGCGAACTGCGGCCTGCAGGCCGTCGCCGCAATCGACAACCAGGCCAGCCGTGCGAAGCTTGGCCAACAGCTCTGCGGCAAGCGGTAGCGCTGCTTGCGATGGTGAAGACGGCAAATTCCAGCCAAAAAAATCGCGCAACGATGCAGCGTGCTGACCGCTGCGGCGTGCCAACACGCGCTGCTGTGTAAACGGCGTGGGCGTTGTAAATTCGTAGCCCGCTGCCCTGAGAAATTGAAGCAATTCAGTAACAGCGCTTTGGGCAAGAGGGATCAATTGGACAGCTCCAGCTCATGTTCGGCATGTGCCCTGTGCTGCGGTACCTCATGGTGTGGCAAAAGCCCGCCCAGCTCGGCGCTGTAGCGCTTAAAGCAACGTTCGCCGCACACCAGGCGCATCAGTGCGCCCTCAGCAATGTGGGTTGCGCAAGCTGGGTCGGCGTGAACCATAGGCGCAATGATTTCCCGAATCCACGCGCGTGCATGCGACACGTCCAGCGCCGCGTGCAGGTCAAAGTACGCGCGCATTCGCCCGTTCAGGCCAAGGCGCTTCATACCAGCAGACACCTTTTTAACCCGGCTTGGCGCGGTCAATTCAATAACGCCCAACGCGCCAATCGACTGATAGGTGTAACGGCGGTTTAGCGCCAGGCCCAGCATGGTGTTGCTCAGCGCCAGCGCTTGCCAAACCGTGGTGTCGATGCTGGGCTGCAGGCCAAGCTCACTGACCATGTTGTCCAGCATTTGCCCGTGCATGGCGCTTTGCTTGCCATGGCCCATTTCGTCCCAATAGTTTCGGGCGCATTCGAGTTTTGCCTGCGTCGGCAGCTTGACCTGCGTGTACGCCAGCAAATCATCAAAACCCGCCTCACCGGCGGCCTCTTGCGTTAAAAACCAGCGCATGTCGGCCATGCTGGCGTGCTGGGCCAGCCAGTCGAACAATGCGTGCTGCTGACCCGGGCCGGTGTTGCAAAGCGCTTCAAACCACTTGATGAAGTCTTCGGCATTCAAGGCAGGGGCAGGCAGCAGGTAAGCGACGCCAGCGCGCAGGTATTCCAGAAAATTACCTTCCCGAAACTGGTACGCCAAACTTGTTGCAAGTTCTTGCTGCCAGTGCGCTTTGGGTGTTGCAACTGCCAGCCGTGAAGCGTTAAAGCGGGCCAAGCTCTGCTGGAATGCGTCGTTGTCAAACTCAGCTTGGTGTGACTTGGTTGGCATGGGGGTGGGTGTGGGCTTACAACGGCTGCAAGGATGTGCGCCGGTGTCTTTGCCAACAGTTTGGCGGGTAAAGCCAAAAGCTGCCGTGCCTGAAAAAGCCGAATTGCTGTAGGCCGCTGCCGATACACCACGTTACGCTGGTTTCAGCCAGTATTGGGAGTACTTTTGGCCGGTAGCGCAATAAATACGGGCGCAAGCAGCTATGAATTTAATAGTATTTTATCAAATGCCTGCAGCGCTTGCCGGGCAATGTCCTGCCCGTGCTCTTGCACAAAATGCCCGGCTTGCGCAAGCACCATAGGCTCGCCGCAACCGCGAATGGTGGCTTGAAGCTCCCGCATGGGTGCCACGCCTAGTACCGGGTCTTGCGCGCCCACGGCCATCAGGGTTGTGCCAGACCAGCGGTGCTGCCAAAAATAACGTGCCTGGCGCGATATTTCTGCCCCGTCAGCGTCAGGCGAGTCAGGAACGATGGCAGGAAAAGCCCTGGTTGCTGCACGATGACCCGCATCGGGAAACGGCCCGTTGTAGGCCGCGCACTCGGCAGCGCTCAGGTGCGGGTTGCCGCGCGCAAACAACCGGGCAATATCAAATTCTGGGTTCTTGCTGCACATGTCCCGCCAAGCGATAAAGCCGGGGGAAAGCGGCGCGTCGCCCGTCGCAAGCATGGTGTTCATCACCAGCAAGTCTTTATACCGCTCGGGTGCGGCCATGGGCAACGTCAAGCCCAGCAAACCGCCCCAGTCTTGCACGACCAGCACAACGTTTTGCACGTCAAGCTGCTCAATCAGCTCAAGCAATATCTGACGATGGGTTGTAAAGGTGTGAAAGCTGGATTTTTTGGGTTTGTCGCTTTTGCCGAAGCCGATCAGGTCGGGCGCAATTACCCGGTGGCCAGCCGCCAGAAATTCTGGAATCATGCTGCGGTAAAGATAGCTCCAGGCCGGGTTGCCGTGCAGGCATACAAAGGTAAGTTGAGAAGGCTGACTTGCAGCGCCCTCATCAAGATAGTGCATGCGCAAGCCGCCAAGCGCTGGCAGGTTGCTGATGTACTTTGGCTGCCACGGGTAGTCGGGCAAATTTACAAACGCGGTGTCCGGGGTTCGCAACGCATCGTCCCGCAGCGGGTGGTTTTGCTGGGATTGCAAACGGTTGCTATGGCGACGCTGGCTGAAAAACGACTGCAGCAGCGCACTGCTTTCGTCTGTCAAAACACCGCTGGTTAACGCTGTTTGGTGGTTCAGACTGGTGTTACTAAACAGATTAACTTGCGAGCCCGCCGCGCCGGTTTTGGCGTCAGCCGCGCCGTACACCACCCGCGCCAGCCGCGCGTGCAGCATGGCGCCGCTGCACATGGCGCAGGGCTCCAGCGTCACGTACAGCGTGCAGTCGTCCAGGCGGTAGTTGCCCACCGCCAGCGCGGCTGCCCGCAGCGCTGCTATTTCTGCATGGGCGGTGGGGTCGTGCGTAGTGATGGGGGCGTTTCGGCCGGTGGCGATGACCTTGCCGTTTCGCACCACCACTGCGCCAACCGGCACTTCGCCAGCGCCAGCTGCAAGCTGTGCCTGCGCCAGCGCTTGGCGCATGAACTGAACATCATCAGATGTGACTTCGTGGGTACTGGTCATACGCTATCAGTTCAGTAGCTGCTTGCGCCCGTATTTATTAGCTAAAACGGTTAAAATACTTAAGAATTATTGGCCGCAGCGTACGCGGCTATGCCATCTGAGATTTCTTTTTTGGCAGCGTCCGGGCCTTCCCAGCCGCCAATTTTTACCCACTTGCCTTCTTCCAGGTCTTTGTAGTGCTCAAAAAAGTGGGCAATGGTTTTCAGGCGCAGGGGGTTCATGTCTTCCGGCTTTTTCCAGTGCGTGTAGAGCGCGCATTTTTTGTCGATGGGCACGGCCAGCACTTTGCCGTCTTCACCGGCTTCATCCGTCATTTTTAAAATGCCAATCACCCGGCAAGTCACCACCACGCCCGGAATCAACGGCACCGGCGTGATCACCAGCACGTCAACCGGGTCGCCATCACCGCTGAGGGTTTGCGGCACGTAGCCGTAGTTGGTCGGGTAATGCATGGCGGTGCTCATAAAGCGGTCGACAAAAATCGCGCCTGATTCTTTGTCAACTTCGTACTTCACCGGGTCAGCGTTCATCGGGATTTCAATGATGACGTTGAATTCTTCTGGTGCGTTTTTGCCTGGGTGTACTTTGTCGAGTGCCATGAATATCTTTTATGTTGTAGATAAAGGTTGGTTTTTATGAAGTCGCAAGCCGCTTGGGACTTACCCGTATTTTACTGATTCACACCTTACTGATGTCTAACTGACACAGTTATGGGTTAAATTTCATCCGTTGGCCAATCGTCTCAAGCATGAGAAGTTTCGATTTCCAATAGAAGCGAGAACAAGGCGCTAAGCCGCAGACAGTGCCTACACGACTAAAGGCACGGCCAGGCGACGCAACGCGGTTATCGTTTTTATTGGGAATTGGAATACGAGGAAGCAGCGCAGCGGGTTGTAAACGCTTGCGTTTCAACCCTCCAAGCAAAAAACATGGGGGATTTCAATATGACAAGTAACTCAGCGCTAATGCTTGCGCTTGCCTGCGGGCTGATTGCCGTGGTCTATGGCGTGTGGGCGCGCAGCTGGATTTTGTCGCAAGACGCTGGCAATGCGCGCATGCAGGAAATTGCAGCAGCCATACAAACCGGGGCCGCTGCCTACTTGGCGCGGCAGTACAAAACAATTGCGATTGTGGGCGTGGTGCTGACTGTTCTGATCGCGTTTTTTCTGGATGTTAAAACGGCTTTTGGATTTGTGGTCGGCGCGGTGCTGTCGGGCGCGTGCGGTTTTATTGGCATGAATGTGTCGGTGCGGGCCAATGTGCGTACCGCGCAAGCCGCCACCAAAGGCATTGGCCCGGCGCTGGATGTCGCCTTCAGGGGCGGCGCGATTACCGGCATGTTGGTGGTGGGCTTGGGTCTGCTGGGCGTAGCCGGTTTTTATTGGTACCTGGTGCCAAGCGGCGTGCCAACTGCCGCCATGCTTAACCCGCTGATTGGCTTTGCCTTTGGCTCGTCCCTGATCTCGATTTTTGCGCGCTTGGGCGGCGGTATTTTCACCAAAGGTGCAGACGTAGGTGCTGACCTGGTCGGCAAGGTTGAAGCCGGCATACCTGAAGACGACCCGCGCAACCCCGCCGTGATTGCCGACAACGTGGGCGACAACGTGGGCGACTGCGCCGGCATGGCGGCCGACTTGTTTGAAACCTACGCAGTGACGCTGATCGCCACGATGGTGCTGGGCGCCCTGCTGGTCACCAGCGCACCGACCAACGCCGTGCTTTACCCGCTGGTGCTGGGCGCGGTGTCCATCGTTGCGTCGATCATTGGCTGCTTTTTTGTCAAGGCATCGCCCGGCATGAAGAATGTGATGCCTGCGCTGTACAAGGGCTTGGCGATTGCCGGTGTGCTGTCACTGGTTGCGTTTTACTTTGTGACCACCGCCATCATGCCGGACAACGCCATTACCGCTACAGGCAGCCAGATGAAGCTGTT